>JASLRF010000152.1 GCA_030744095.1 Pirellulaceae bacterium
CACCCGCCACCACGTGGTTGTTGGTTAAGATGACTCCTGCCGCATCGATAATCACGCCCGAGCCGATTCCACCTGCGTGCGGACCTGGCTGCGACGGAGGCGTTTGGAATTCGAATCCACGATCCTGGAACAGATCTCCGAACGGAGTTCCTTCAAACGGGTTACGGTCACCGAAGGGATCTGGTTGTCGGCGAGTCGGCCCCTCGTTGGCCGTGGCCATTTTGGGAACGTTCTCAATGGCCACTACGGATGGCAGCACCATTTCGGACGCTACACGAAAGGCTGTTGACAGATCTTTGGCTGAAGCCACCGCTCTCTCGGCCTCTTCCGGTGCGATGGCTGGAAGGGACTTCATGTTGTACTTCACGGGGCCAGCTGAAGTCGTCTGCTGGCCATTGCGAGATGCGTAGGACACCGCTGTGACTCCAATGGCCAATGCCGCAACGGCGAATGCTGCAATCGTGAGCGACCTGTTGTCTAAGTGTCGTTTCATTGTCCTGTTCCTTTCTGTTTCGTTGTTTTGTAGGGAAACAGGAGCGCGCGACGGTACGCCGCCCAACTCCTGGACCGCCAGCCATACGTCGAGAGCTGACCGCCATCAGGAACGCGTCATCACGGTCTAGAGTCCGCAGAGAATTCCCAGAAAGATTTCTCGACGAGGCGGGGCCTAGTGCGGCGCGACTTCGTGCAAGTGCTCCGCGAGAATCCGCGAGACCTCGGCCAACGTCTCGGGATGCTGAGTCAGCTGGCCGTGGCGAGCGTTGATGAAGGATTCGCTACTGGCCCCGGGATGACGGGCGCTGGTGACAGGCACGACACCATCAGAGGGTGCGCCCAGGCGACCTTGGCGGATCCCGACGATGGAGTGAATCCGTACGTCGGCAGCGACGGTCAGACGGGCCATCGTCGATAGCAGACGACTGTCCGGCTCCAGCAGATCAACGCTGGTCGGAATGCGCCGCTGAAACTCCGGGCTGAAGACGCCAGGATTGGCCGCGACCAATCTGCGATGCATCTGCTGTCGGTCGGCTGGCTGCTGGACCAGGCCGGATGCGAACCGGCCTGCGACGCGAGAAGCCGTCGCAGCGCCCCGATGAGGCGTACCGATGAAGACAACACGCCTGACCAATGGTTGCGGCTCGAAGAAGAACAGCCGCCATACTTGATCCAGGTATTGCGGTTGGCCTTGGATGGTGGGAAACGGACGATTGGCGAATCCATCCCAAATCGTCGTGCTGCTGTAGCTGACCTGCAGCTTGGAGATCAGCCCACCCAAGCTATGTCCAATCAAGACCATTCGCGAAAGCGCAGGGTCTTGGCTGTGAGGGTCAAATTGCTGGACTGCGGCGCGAGTCTGTTCGCGGAGGGTCAGCGCGGACCGTAAGAACGGCTCGCCAGTGGGATATTGAAAGTACCAGAATTGATAACGAGCAGTGACCCACCGGACTGCTCGCAACTCGTTCGTCATGTTGGACCACGTCGATCGATCCGCGATCAAGCCATGGACGAAGATGATCGGGATCTTGCCGGGTTGATACGGCTCTAGCATCTGCAGCCCGTCGTAATCGCTGGGTGTGCCCGGACGAAGTAGCCGGTCAACAGGAGACTCTTGCGTCTGGCTCAGCGAACTTGACACAGCGGACGAGAGATCTCTGGCAATCGGAACGGACTGCCCATCGATCGCGATCTGATCGACTCGCACCGGATCGACTAATCGGAGGGTGGCGATCGTTGGAATTGACGAATCAGCTGAGCGGTATGCAGTGCGCACCACGCCGTTGCCACTGGCAGCGCTCGCACCGGGATGCAGAATAGCGGTAGCCGCGAAGGCGGCTCGCCTGGGAATGAAGCCACGCTCTTTCTGGCGCTGTCGAACGGCAAGCAATGGAACGCCTAATCCGTCCCGCACGAACGTTCGGACGAGCTTGCGATCGTTTCCTCTGGTCGCCGGTTCGAGAAGGTTGAAGTCGCCCGGATGCCATGGAAATCCTGCGTACTCGATCGCGACGAACCCGGCTCCAGCTGGCGTATTCACCTTCAAGCCATGCTCTGGTTCAAGCCGGTAGAAGCGTTGCCCCGTTTCGACTAGTTTCGCAAGAGCGGTGTGATAGAGATTCCATGCGCGTGCCCGGTCGACAGCCCCAATCTGTCGTCCAAGGTACGGCCAAGTCTGTGCCACGCTCTGGTAGTAATAGTCAACACACGCCGGTGAATTCGCCTGTTCCGCCTGCATCGCGGCTCGGAAGCTCGCGTCCGTTGCGTCGAGTGCGATCGATTGCTGCGCAGTCAAAGGCGGCATGGCCTGAGTGACAATGGCGCCTGCGCTGCCAGTGGCAATTGCCTGGGGGCCGCTCAGCGACAATCCTGCAACGTCATCCGAGACAGTCGGCGCGACGGGTCGATACACGGTGCTGCGTGTCGCCTGACAGCCGACACCGCCAACAAGAGCAGTCCAAAGAACGAGAAGTCTCCGCAGACCGATTCGCCAAACCTGCCGAGTTGACATACCCCGCACGGCAAAGTCGCTAGCGTTATAGGGGTCGGACTTGTGAACCATTGAATAGTCTAACCCAGGATTAACGACGAAGCGTGACTGTGCAGGCTGGATGCGCCGCCAAGCTAGCCCAGAGACTCGGGTTCTTACTTCTAGGGCGGGTTTTCGGGCGAGTGTCGACGGGTTGCGGTTGCTGCGGGCCTAGTTGGGATATCAAGTTCTTCGACGCATGTCGTCTGCTACTCGGCTGAAAAGGAACCATCAGAGAAGAACGCGAGATAGTGTGCGACTGCAGAGTTTGAGATAGAATGAAGGCTCATTTCACCGGAAGACGAGCCTGGCAATGGACGATAAGTCTGTCGATCTGATCGCTGAGATACTCTCCAATGCCGCCCCGGGGCAGCCTCCTGACGCCGAACACTTGATTCCACTTGTCTACGACGATCTGAGAGATTTAGCCGCTAACTATCTGCGTCACGAAACACCCGGCCACACCTTACAGCCAACGGCTTTGGTCAACGAAGCGTTTCTGAAACTCGTCGATCAAACCAGAGTGAACTGGCAAGGCAGGACACATTTCTTTGCCGTTGGTGCGAAAGTTATGCGACGCATCCTGGTGGATCACGCGCGCGCCAAACAACGACAGAAGCGAGGCGGTGACAGACAACGCATTGGGTTGCGCGACGACCTCAGGATATCTACACAGCGCGATGAGGACTTGCTTGCGGTGGATGAGGCCATTGCGAAGTTGGCCGAGTGTGATCTGCGTCAAGCCAAGATTGTCGAAATGCGTTTCTTTGGGGGATTGACCGTATCTGAAGTTGCCGAAGTCCTCGGCGTATCCAAGCGGACCGTCGAGGCCGAATGGACCATGATTCGAGCCTGGCTGCGCCGTGAATTGTCCGACGAGGATGGCAGTGGCTGAACAGCAACATGCGCGCGTCAAGCAACTTTTTTTCAAGGCGTTGGAGTTGCCTTCCGAAGAACGACCTGCCTTCTTGGACGAGGCTTGTGGTGGAAACCAGCAATTGCGAGAAGAGGTGGAGACTCTTCTTGAACATCATCTGTCCGAAACGATCCTCACAGTGGCAGGACAACGAAAGTCGGACGATAGCGTGCAGCGCGCCAATGTAGTTGGCGCAGCGACATCACCGCGCTTGGCGGAGGAGACTCGCGACTTACTGCGAGGCCGTCTTCAAGCAGTCGCCCTCGTACTCTGCGTAGGACTGATTCTGACACTGCTCCGCCAGATCTTTCGTCCCGATACGGTTGAAGCTGGTGTCCGTGTGGTCAGCTTCCTGTGGATGCTGGTCTGCTTTGGCGTTCTCTGGAGTCGAGTGACTCTCAGCTTGTTTCACCTACGGCTGATCGAATTGGCTGTACTCGCCAACATGGGACTTCTGGGTATCGTGACCGACATCCGCTTGATGTTGCATGAAGCCGCATTGAGGGATGTCGCGGACGTTGTGGGGGCCAATGCTCACAACTATCTCACTTGGACGTTGGTGATTCTGATCTACGGCATTTTCATGCCGAATACGTGGCGACGTGCCGCAGCCATTTTGGCGCCAGTTGCGTGTATTCCGTATCTTGTGACCTTTGGAATGTGCATGTGGAGCGAGACGATCGCGAAGATGCTGGGCGAAGAGCGATATGGTCTTCTGGTGCCTGCTCCGATTCTAGCGGCGTTTACCTCCATCTACGCTGCGCATTTGATTCACACGGTCCGTCGAGACGCCTTCCGCGCGAAACAGTACGCGCAGTATCGGCTGAAGCGAATGATTGGTACGGGCGGAATGGGCGAGGTTTACGAGGCGGAACATCTTCTGCTGAAGCGGCCGTGTGCGATCAAGCTGATTCACAAGGAGCGTTACACCGATTCAAAAGCGCTGGCCAGATTCGAACGTGAGGTGAAGGCGACTGCCAGCCTGACTCATCCAAACACCATCGAGGTGTTTGACTACGGCCAAATGTCGGACGGTACGTTCTATTACGTGATGGAGTTGTTGCCTGGCATGAGCTTGGCAGAACTAATCGAGTGTCACGGTCCATTGCCACCGGCTCGAGCAATCTATCTACTGCGACAAGTCTGTAGCGCACTGCAGGAGGCTCACGATCGGGGGCTGATCCATCGCGACATCAAGCCTGC
>JASLRF010000153.1 GCA_030744095.1 Pirellulaceae bacterium
GGCGGCATCTTCCGTGGGTTTAATGGCCGCGGTCGCAGTTTGCGCCGTCTTGACGGCGGCGTCTTTGTTTAGCACGAGCGCCTTCGCCGCCACGTCAAACTCTTTGACCTTGGCCTCCAAGTGTTTCTGCTCGGCCTCAACGGCCGGGACCGCCAACTCGTCACGAATCAACTTCGACTTGGTATCGGCGCGTAGAAAAAACGTATACACACCCGGTTTGGCGGCTTTGTTGGTTACATTGAAGGCCAGTTTCGCTTCGGCCTTGTCACCCTTAATGACGACGTTGGCGACCTTAAGTTCACCTGGTAGACCGTTGGCGGCCAACGTCAAATCTCCCTTAAAGTCCCGACGGCGTTTGACCTTGACTGGGATTTCCAGCTTGCCACCGCGTGAGGTCTCCCAGACTTTGTCCTCACCCGCCTCAGCATAGGCGGGCGCGACTTCCTGGCCGATGACTGCCAATGCCAGGTCTTGTGTAACGCGGAAGTTCGGCGGATCCTGGAGCCGGTTGCCCGTGCCCCATACCACGCTGCCGCTACGTGCCACGCGAGTCACCGCGGCCTCGCCCAGTTTCGCTTTTCCCAAGACGCGGAAGTTTCCCATGGAATCTGCAGCGTCTTCGGCGGCCTCGAAGATCAACGTAGCGGTACTCTGCGTTGCTCCAATCAGTACGCCACGCATCGACACGCCACCAGGCAGACCTTCGGCGGTGAGTTCAATTTCGCCATCAAAGCCATCCTGTCTTTGGACCGTGACTTTAACAGCCGCTGTCCCACCCTTGCGAATCGTGACACCACCAACACGGACAAGATTTGTGTTGACCGGCGTGGTTACGGGTTGAGAGACAACGAACAATCGAAAGTCCGGCTGCGCCGGTCGAATCACCAGACGGTAAATAGCACGCGGATCCACTCGGTTTCCACCGAACTGGTCTCGCAGCATGATTCGATAGGTGGCATCGTCACTACAAGTGAGACGGTACGACGGATCGTCGGTGGAAATGTCGAAATCACTGCCAAGTTTGCCATTGCGATCACCTGGGTCATCGACATTCGCAACGTCGCTGACCGTCTCTTCACCTTTGTCATTCTTCGTCACGCGTTGTACGACCAACCGGGCGTCTACGTTGGCCCCCAGCCGATGTGACTGAAAATCGAGATAGAAGACGTCCCCTTTCTTTCCCTGGAATTGGACCCAGTCTGTATCGCGTTGTGGGTAAAACTGGCCGACGTATTCACACGGGACGGTAACGGTCTGAGCCGTTTCCGCCGTGTCGTTGGCCGCCTGTTCGGCGATAACCGGGTGCTGAGAAAAATAAATCGGCAGCTGCTGGCCATTTTCGGCGCGGTATTGGAAAGCATCTAGCGTCGCATTACGCGGCTCGGCTCGGCCCGCCACCTGGAATTGTTGTGCGGCATCATCCTTGGGTAACGTGACCTTGACTGTTTTCTCTTGCAAGGCAACTCCGCCGACCTGCACATCAGAAGCTTCGCCGCCTGGCAAGTTGCGACCGTACAGTGTGAAGTCGGTTGTGGATCCAACCAGACCCGAAGGTGGAAAGACGAAGTCAATGAACGGTTTGTCATGAATTGTCAGTCGGTAGAAATAGTCGGCACCGCCTCGGTAAACAAAATCATAGAGGGCCAACGTGTAATCGCCGTCCACCGGTGCGGTGGCGTCTATCAGAGGGTCTTGTCCCTGGTAATCGAGGCTACGGGCAATCTCGTTTCCGTTGGGTGCGGTCAGCGACATCGTACCGTTCAAGCGCGAGTCAATGCGCCGCGCCTGGCAGTCGATCAGGACTCGCTGTCCTTTCTTGAGTGTCAATTTGACGAAGTCGCGTTTATTGGCATCCACGAGCCCATTGATTGTCTGGTTGACTGTGGCCGCAGGTGCTGTGTCCGCCGCGTTGGCAGAGACGTTCGTAACTTCGTCCAGAACGCCGACCACAAACGTGCGTGGGTTGGACGCGCCAAATCGACCTACCACGCGAGCATCGTAGCTACCGGCGGGAACCTCGGCAGCAATCTTGACCGTGAATTGCCTTTCGACGGGCTTGGCCGGCTCGAAATCCGTTGCTGGTGTCATTTTCGCCGCAGCCGTGATGCCTGGGTGGGAAAAGACCAGCTGCTTGACGCTATCCGTATCACCACCGGCGATGGTTATGTCAAACGTCGTGCCAACTTTACCGCCAGGTGGATAGACGCTCGACAATTGTGCGGTTGGCAATTGACCGAGAGCCGTTGAAACGGCCAGACAGGTAATCGCAAACGAATAAAATGCAGATGCGCGACTGCAAGATAACGGTAACCAGCTCGCAGTAGAAGCACTTAATCGAGACGCCATCGGTGTCATTCCTTATGCGATGGAGGGCCAACCCGGTTTTGGGCATGGACGGCGGACTATGTGGAATGCTGTTCCGATTCCAGTGTGATTGTTGAAACCGGTTGATTCAAAGCGGGTAGGTATTCTTGTGCTTGAAATCGCCCAGGGGCGAACCACACAACGGCAGGTCTGCCAGTGCCGCACACGACCCGCAACGATAACTCCAGCCATCACGGGTCGCCAGGTACTGGCTCATGGTGATTGAACAGGGCTGTTAGTGATTGAACAGGAATTCTTTGGTATTGATCAGGGCCCAAACAATGTCTTCGTAGGCACGCTTGACGTCATCGCCACATTTTTCAATATGGGCGATCGCAATTGCTGTCTCGTCGTCCAGCGGTGGTCGGGCGAAAGCGAGCAAATAAAGCTCCCGGATCTTGGTGGCATGGTCCCGATCCTTGTCGGCAGCTAGACGAGCGGCACTGCCGCTGCCAGCTGTCAGTTTGCCTTGGATCTCACTGGAATTCAGCAGATGGAGGCTCTGGGCCAGATTCGCCTCGGACGACCGTTCACATTCGCAAGCACTGCTGGCTTCAGGGCGACCGAAGACGGTCAAGAAGTACGAAGTGAAACCGTTGTCAGGAAGTTGAACCGCCCGCGTTCCGGCCGGCGCCCCACTGAATCCCGTGGTTGTTCCTGTCACCTGGTTGATGGCGTCCAAAAGCACTTCGGCATTCAGCCGCTTGGGGTAATATCGTGAGAAGTTCTGTTTGTCATTCTGATTCCATGCGTTGGGCTCGGCCGCCAATTGGTAGGTTTGCGAATTGCAAATCGTACGAATCAGGTGCTTCATATCGAACTTGTTTTCGATAAAGTCCTTCGCCAACGCATCGAGCAGCTTGGGATTTGTGGCCGGATTCGTGACTCGCATATCATCTTCTGGATCGACAAGGCCGCGTCCAAAGAAGTGCTTCCAATAGCGATTGACCAGAGCACGCGCGAAGAAGGGATTGTCTGGCGCCGCCATCCAGTCAGCCAACCCGTGCCGGGGATCGTCGTACTGAGAGAGTTCAAGCGTAGGCGCGCCCAGACCCGTCGGTTTCACCATCTGCTTGGTCTTTGGATTCTGTGATTGAGCCACTCCCGGGTTGTGATAAATACGAACCTCGTTCTGGAGCAAGCCCTTTTTGCGTCCGACACGGGAGAAAAACGCCTGGAAACCGTAGTAGTCCTGCTGGCTCCAAACCTCAAACGGATGATGGTGGCAACGGGCGCACTGGATTCGAAGACCCAGGAACAGCTGAGCCGTATCTTCGACCTGCGCCGAAGCGTCTTTCACTTCGCGGTACCAAGCCACCGGCGCGTTTGCTTGAGCATCTCCACTGGCGGTGAGGATCTGACGCACAAATTCGTCATACGGTTTGTTTTCCAAAATGCTGCTGCGAATCCAATCGTAGAACCCAAACGTGGCGGTTTTTTCGTACTCGGCACGTCGCTTGTTGCGGAGAATCGCGCTCCATTTGTTCGCGAAGTACTCGGCATGATCCGTACCCTCCAACAAACGATCGACCAGTTCCGCCCGCTTCGTCGGCGAGCTGTTTAGCAAGAATGCTTCGGTTTCTTCAGTCGATGGCAGCCGCCCGGCGATATCGACGGTGACGCGTCGCAGGAACGTTTGATCGCCGGAAACTTCTGAGGATGGCAGGCCAAGGTCTTTCAACTTCGCGAATACATGAGTGTCCACGACAGTCGTGGTTGGCGGCAGGTTGTCCGCGGGAATGCCTAGCGGAACCGTGGCGCGGAATACACCGACGTAACCCTGATAACGCGCCATGACAGCGACGCTCCCCGTCAGTCTGGCGGTTGTCACCAATCCTGTGGCGCTGACCTCTGCCATTTCCGCGTCGTTGGAATCGAACTGCGTCATCCGACTTACATCTTTGGTTGATCCGTCCGTGTAGTGCGCGATAGAAACTAGCTGTTGCGAGTGCTCGCGCCCCATCAATCGTTCCCGCGGCAGGACTTCAATGTGCGTGACCGTCGGATCCTCCGGGGAGCCATATGGCATGCCTTGCTCGATCCAGCGATGCAATAATCTGTACGCCGGTGATTCGATTGAAATCCGATGACCACCACCGTGTGGCGATTGAGCGACCGATTTGGTCAACAACAGGCTGCGCGAGGGAGCCGAGGGAAATAGACGTCGCCCCCGACCTTCTTTGACCAGGTACTCATAATCTTCATTCGGAACGAAGCCCAGCAACGACAGACGAAAGCCATTTTGTCCGCTCGACTTGCCGTGGCAGCTACCGCTATTGCACCCATACTTGGTGAAGATCGGTACGACTTGATTCGGGAAATTCACCGGGAGATCAACTGCGATGTCTGTGACCGAAGCGCCCACAGTGCTATCGGGACCATCGGGCAACTGCACGTGCACCGTCACATCGCCTTCCGCGATCGGTGACACATAACCAGATGCATCAACCGTCACGATTCCCTCAGGTGCGACTGTGTAGACGACATCGCGGGAAAGATCGCGAACTTGACCGCTGTCGTACGTACCGGTTACCAAAAGTTGCTGATGGGCGTCCCGGCCCGCCAAGACAAACTTACCATCGATGGTACGACCGGAGTCGAGTGTGATGGAAACGAGTTTGCCGGGATCTCCCAGGCCGGGGGGATCAGGCGCGTCAGCTGCGAGCAGTACTGTCGTGCAGAGGAAGGCGAGGGGACAGGCAAGCGAGAGGGCGCGTCGCATGGTCAATGCCTTTGTTTGGGGTGTGATTTTTCGTCCGTGATGGTCCTGGCAGGAGCCGTTTCGGGCCGACCCTTAGCCTAACATATCAACGTGATTGAATGCAAGCAAAGTCGTCAGGCCAATCGTCATCGGGTCTTTTGAGTTCGCGGATTTGCCCCGTCTTTCGGCAAGAATGGGGTTGTTTTGACAGCCAGCACACCTGATCTACGCGCGGGGCCCGCCCGTCAAACAGACTCTTTCGCTTTTGACTATGAGCAAAAGCGAAAAAGTCTGCTTGGGTGGCAGGCGTAGCGGACGAAGGGGCTGTGGTATTTCGGCAGCATGTGGCAGATAAGCAACGTCGCCTGACTGTGGTGCGGCACCCGTTTTCTTTGCGTCTACGGCCGTAACTGTGGAATCTGAAACGATTTGGGCCGGTGCATCCGCCGGGCAATGAAGAATCGGCCTCGAGTTTGCAATTGCAGTTTGGCACAACGCCGCTTCAAACGAACTTGCTGGCTGGGAGATGCAACCGATGAAACGAGCAACAGTGCTGGCCTGGTCGTTGTTTCTGTTCGTGGGTTTTGTTGCGAGTACAACGAGCGTCAGTGCAGAGACGCTGGTTGTCCGTTTGCAAAATGGTCGACAGATTTCCGCGACCGTTCACAAGCGAACCGACGATGCACGGTTATGGCTACAGTACGGGACGCGGGCGGTGACGGTGATTCGCCCAGTCGACTGGCAGACAATCGTCTGGGCTTCGCTTGACGGCGAGCAGATTAGCATCGGGCACCTTAAGGAACTTGTGGCACGCAACGATTCACCGGTGATGCCGGCGGTCGGTCCGAGCCGGATCTTGCGGATCCCACCTGCGGACGAGCGTGCTCAGCGCGAAACGACGGCCAACCGCGCTCGAAAAGCGCTCGGCTTCACTCGGCGAGTCCATGCCGTGCAGTTTGACGCGGCCTTGGCCAATTGGGACGGTGACGTGGAGACCGACGGGCTGTTGCTCCGGTTGTTTCCGATCGATGACCGAGGCAGCGTCGCGGCGGTTAGCGGAACGTTGCAAGTGGAGTTTGTCACCAGGCGGCGACGCAAATTCAATGATGCGCCGACTCGGGGCGGTTCGACGCTGGACAGGATTGGGCGCTGGACCGTGCGGGTAGACGAAGCAGATTTTCGAAAAGGCGCGGCGACCGTCAAGTTGCCTTTCCAGGCGATCCATCCCGAATTCGACATGGACTGGCCTGCCAGCGGACTCGTGCACATACGGTTCATCGTTGCTGGCGACGGGACGTTCGAGCAGTCTTTGGACGGAATTCGAGCCCGTCCCTTTTCTCCACTGCGTGACGCGACGCAGCGTCAGTCAGGGAGACGATTCCTTCCGTCCGAACGAACGGGGCGGGGCCAACGATCGTCTGAATAGCGATCGGTACTCTTGAATCGCAATTCCTCTGGCCAAGCCAGTCAGCTTGGTCTGCGCATCGTCAAGCTGTGTAGCACGAGGACGGCTCCCAGCGAAAGCAGCGACCAGCCCAACCACCGCGGCGGACGTATTGACTTCGAGTTATTTGCCGCTGGCACGGAGAGCAGGGCGGAAAACGGGTTGGGATCCACCTGTTGCTCGGACTTGTGGAACTTCTCTGCCAAGAATTGAGTGCTCGCCTTTGTCAGCCGCACCGATTCGACGAAGCGAAGCTGGAGCCCCAGCAGCAGGACAATCGTACCAACGGCAAAGTAGTGGTTGCGATTCAATTCCATCCTAACGTGCCTCCATCATGGCCACTGTGCGACTACAATCGGCTTCAAGACCTATCCGTCCCGTTTTCCGAGCCGGGACCCACTGTGCGGCGCCACCCAGTTCTCAAGCCCCATCCGGCGGACAGGCCCTCCCCATCACGAAGAGGTTGGTGGCCCTCGGGTTTCATCGAATCCGCTGCCCCGCCAGCTTCAATCGACATCCAAACAGCCCGATTCTATCAGTCGCAGGGAAGATCGCGATTTAGAGCATCTCGCCTAGAGAAGTGTGCATCCGGGTTGACGAGGCACCTGGAATCGACGGACACTATTCCCACCTTGGCAACGAGGTCGTGCGCGGCGGGGTGTTCATCTGCCTGACGGGTTGCGCGGTATTGTGATTCTGTACGGCGATCTCCACCAGTGGTTCTGACGCAAGGCACCGAATGACGGCCCTCGACGCAGCCGCTCCCGACGCAGCCGCCCCTGAGCGGGCGACCAGCCTATGGAATCTCAGCTTTCAGGGGCTGCTGTTCACGCAGTTTCTGACTGCGGTGAATGACAATATCTTTCGCTGGTTGGTCATTGGCATCGGCAAGGATCATGTCGAGCCTTCCAATGTGGGCGTCATCCTCACCGCTGGAACAGCCTGCTTTGTTTTGCCTTACCTAATCCTGGCTGCGCCTGCAGGCTATTTGGCCGATCGCTTCAACAAGCAGCGTGTCATTGTGGGCTGCAAGGTCGCCGAGGTCATCATCATGACCGTGGGAGTCGGCGCGATTTGGTTTGAGAGCCTGACGGGGCTCTTTGTCGTGGTGGCGCTAATGGGTGCACAAAGTGCAATTTTTTCACCATCGAAATTGGGGGCCATCCCAGAGATTCTTCATCCGAGATGCATTTCGGCAGCGAATGGTCTGTTCGGGCTGACGACAGTCTCGGCCACGGTCATTGGCATGGCGGTTGGTAACTGGTTAAGCGACGCAACAGGCTTTCGCGGTCGCGACAACCTGGTACTCTCGGCGGCGGTGCTGATCGGTGTGTCAGTTGTGGGAACGTTGCTGAGTTTGTTCATTCGACGCTTGCCGATTGCCAACGTCGGCCGGGCAATTCCTTGGAACGCGCCAGCACAGACGTGGCGAGATCTGCGTACGCTGGCAAGTAATCGACCGTTGTTGCGTGTCGCCTTGGGGATTGTGTTCTTTTGGTCTGTCGGTGCTTTGGCACAACTGAACATCGATCAATTCGCCGCCGAAGCTGGCGCCATGCTTGAAACGGACAAGGTGCCGTTGCTGGTCGCACTGGTGATGGGTGTGGGATGCGGTAGCGTGCTGGCCGGCATCTGGTCGGCGGGGCGGGTCGAGTTGGGGATTCTACCGCTGGGTGCATTTGGCATTGCGATCAGTGCCATGCTGCTGTTCCTGGTGCAAGGTACGTTTCTTGACCCAAACCTGGCATTGACGTGGGGCTTTGTTGCTGCCTGCCTGTTGCTGTTTGTTCTGGGGACATCCGCCGGACTGTTCTCCGTTCCACTGGAAGCCTTCTTGCAGCATCGCAGCGAGGTTGAATCGCGTGGTTCTATTCTGGCTGCCACGAATTTCTTGGTGTTTACCGGCGTACTGTTTTCCGCCCTGTTGTTCTCTGCGCTGCGAGCGCCAACCTATCCAGGATCGCTTGACAATCTCTCCTCAGACTTGCTGGGGCCGTCTCTGACTGCTCAAAGCGAGCAACACGTTGCTGCGCTGGAAGCAGAATTCAAGACGAATTGGCTGGAGGGGAACGAGCCGAAGGTTGAATCCGTATTGGAGCGTGCCGCGCCGGCAGAACGGAAAATGACGTTGGCGAGATTGCTGTGGTTCGAATTCCAGGAGCGGGGCCGCAACAACGAATTCTTCAAAATCGCGGATTACTACGAACGGTTTCCCGGTGATGAGTTATTAATCAAGAGCGTCTACTACCAAGCATCTGATCTGCCGCTGCTGACGTCGCAGCAGATCTTCTTCGTGGCTGGTCTGCTGACCTTGCCCATCTTCGTCTACATCATCTGGTTGATTCCGCAAGCGTCGTTGCGGTTCGTTGTGTGGTTGTTAAGCCTGACGGCTTATCGGATTCGTGTTCATGGACTGGAGAACTTGCCAGAACGAGGCGGCGCACTCCTGGTACCGAACCACATGTCGTGGATTGACGGTGTATTGCTGCAGCTGACCAGCTCACGCAGGATTCGCATGGTGGTTTGGGCGGCGAACTTCAACAATCGATTTCTCCGCATGT
>JASLRF010000154.1 GCA_030744095.1 Pirellulaceae bacterium
ACATTGCAGAACTTTTTCAAACTGTACGGAAAACTGTGCGGAATGACCGGGACCGCCATGACGGAGGCCGGCGAATTCTTGAAAATCTACGGGCTCGACGTGATCGCCGTTCCCACCAACCGGCCGATGCGGCGGGACGAATTCTCCGACGTGATCTATCGCACCGAACGCGAGAAATTCATCGCAGTTGCGGACGACATTGAACGCCTCCATCGTTGGGACGTTGCAGTTTTCAAGAACCAAGACGAATTTTGGGGCTCGATCGTCAAGGAAGACGACGAATCCGTCGTCATGGAATCGAAGGAAGATCGCAAACGCGAAACGATTCGCAAATCGGAACTGTCGCACATCGACAGGAAAGGACGACCAGCACTCGTCGGTACGGTCTCGATCGAGAAGAGTGAACGGCTCTCTGAACTGTTGGAAAAACGCGGCATCAAACACGAAGTCCTCAATGCCAAGCATCACAAGCGGGAAGCGGAGATCGTCGCCCAAGCCGGGCGCCTGGGGGCCGTGACCATTGCCACCAACATGGCCGGACGTGGTACCGATATCGTGTTGGGCGGCAATGCTGAAACCATGGCCTGGGCTCGCCTGCAGGACACCTACGAATCAAGACTGGATGTCCCTCACGAGGAATGGGAAACGCTGGTCAAACAGATCGAAGTCGAAGAAGACATGAATTCGATTGGTGCCAAGGTCAAAGAAATTGGCGGCCTCAGCGTCATCGGCACCGAACGTCACGAAGCTCGCCGCATCGACCTCCAATTGCGTGGTCGTACGGGCCGTCAGGGCGATCCGGGCAGCAGCCGTTTCTACCTCTCGCTGGAAGACGATCTGATGCGGATCTTTGCCGGCCCGTGGGTCAAGAGCATTCTCGAGCGACTTGGTATGCAAGAGGGCGAACGGATCGAAAGTCGGTTGGTTACACGGCGGATCGAAGCCGCACAGAAGAAGGTGGAAGAACGCAACTTCGAAATTCGCAAAAACCTGCTGGAGTATGACGAAGTCATGGACGAGCAGCGGAAGCGCGTTTACAGCTACCGTCAGCAAATCCTCGACGGTGCCGATTGCCGCGACTTGATCCTGGACATGGTGCAGGAACAGGTGGAGCATCACGTTACGGTGTTCTTGAATCGCGACTTTGGCGTCGAGTCGTTTTCCAGTTTTGCCGGGTCGCGATTCTCAATGTCGTTCGATGCGCGAGATTTTCGCGGTTCGGATTTTGACAATGCCAACACGTTTGCCAAGGACCAGGCCGAACGGATGGCGGAAACTCATGTGCTCGATGCAATTGAAGAGAACCTTCCGCTCGAAGAAGAAGCCGCAGAATGGAATTGGGCGTCCTTGGCCAAGTTCGGCAATACACGCTGGGAGCTCAGTCTGCGTGATCGTGACTTGAAGAAGATTGGCCGAGATGGCATCGCCGAATTCATGATTGACAAGGCCCGCGAGGCCATTGCTCGCGTCGATCTGTCGGAGGGGTCACCCTTTCTGGATGCCGATTTTGGACTCAAAACGGTCGTGGTCTGGGTTAGAGCCAAATTCAGTGTCGACCTTGAGCTCGACGAGATTCGCGAATTGGATGTCGCGGAGTTGAAGAAGAGAATTGTCAATCGCAGCTGGCAATGCTACGACCAAAAGGAGGCCGAATTTCCAGTCATGGCCAGTCTCTACCGCTACTCGAGTGGTGAGGGGACCCAATCTCGAATCGATCGCCACGGCTTGGTTCAGTGGGCGAGCCAGCGCTTTGAGGTCGATTTGGCCCTGGATGACCTTAAGAACAAACAACGCGACGAGATTCGCGCGCTGCTCTTGGACTATGCGTCTAAACACCAACAGCGTACCAACGGTGTCGTCGACGAAGCACGCAAGCGAGTCGGAAAAATCTTCACCGAAGGATCGGAGCATCAGACGGCGGCATTGGCCGCTGGAAGCAACGGCGCACTTCAGTCGCTTTCGTTTTGGCTGAAGGACAACTTGGATTATTCCCTCTCCGTTGATGAAATCGGTCAACTGGACCAAGGACAACTGGAAAGGAAAGTTGTTGCTGCCGTCGAAGATCATTATCGACCCGAAATGCGACGGCTTGAACGGTCGCTGCTACTGCAGATCGTCGACACCTCGTGGAAAGACCACTTGTTGGCGATGGACCATCTACGCAGTTCGGTTGGATTGGCCGGCTACGCACAGCTCGATCCGAAAGTTGAATACAAGCGCGAAGGTATGCGGCTGTTCGAGACGATGTGGACATCAATGGGCGAACGCGTCACGGATCTGATATTTCGGATGGAACAACTGGACGAGAATTTTGTCGGCTCAACCTGGGTAGAAACTTCTGCCCGCCACGACGATGCAAAGAGCGCTTCGCAAATGGCAAGCGAACAGCAAATGTCGAGTGGCCCTGGTGAGGAGAAGATCGAGACCGTCCGCAACCGAGGCGAACGCGTCGGACGCAATGATCCTTGCCCCTGTGGGAGCGGCAAGAAGTACAAACAGTGTTGCATGCGACAGGGTTCGCCGGCTGCATAGCAGTCCACGGAAAAGCAGGCTGTAACGCCGAGCAATTCGGCGTGAACGGGGCACCGAGCTGTTGTCACCGAGCTGTCGTCACCGAGTGAGGGAAAGGACGCCCCAACGTGCGATACGTTTTGAATCTTGCTTACCTTCTGCTCCTGGTAGCGCTTTCCCCCTGGTGGATCTACGCGGCGATCTTCCGCGGAAAATACCGTGAAGGTTATCGGGAGAAGCTGTTTGGGTGGGTGCCGATACGAAGTGGCGGGCAGAAGTGTCTCTGGATGCACGCCGTTAGCGTGGGGGAAGTGAATCTGCTTCAGCCACTCGTTGACCGCTTGCCCGAGGTGTTTCCCGATTGGGATTGTTGCATTTCGACGACCACCAAGACCGGCTTCGACTTGGCAAAGAAGAAATACAGCAGCCAAACTGTGTTCTATTGCCCGCTCGACTTTAGCTGGTCTGTCGCCGAGGCCATGCGACGCATACGACCGGATCTGGTCATGTTGGCGGAACTCGAATTATGGCCCAACCTGATCGCCGCAGCGCGCCATCACGGCGCAAAAGTGGCAATCGTCAACGGTCGTCTCAGCGAGCATAGCGCACGCGGTTACAGTCGAATCCGCTGGTTTGTGGAACGACTCTTGTGCGGTTTAGACCTGGTTGCAGTACAAAACGAAGATTACGCACAACGGTTTATTCGGTTGGGCGCACGATACGAATCGGTCTCCGTAACCGGTTCGATCAAGTTCGACGGTGCGGAAACGGACAGAGCCAACCCGAAAACTCGCGAGCTCGCGAAACTTGCCGGCATTGGCGACCAAGACGTTGTCTTTCTCGCCGGCAGCACGCAGCATCCCGAAGAATCACTCGCTCTGAAAACGTTCGCGCGATTAAGTTCTAAACATCCTGAATTGCGTCTCGTCCTGATCCCGCGCCATCCCAATCGCTTTGACGAAGTGACCCGCCTGTTGGAAACGACCGGAATCCCCTGGCAGCGCCGTAGCGAACTGAGTTCGACGACGTCACATGCCAGGGTACAGGTGGATCTGCCGCCGCGCAAATCAAGAATACTGTTGGTTGACACAGTCGGCGAACTTGGTGCTTGGTGGGGCACCGCGCGAATTGCGTTCGTTGGTGGTAGCATGGGTTCGCGTGGCGGGCAGAACATGATCGAACCGGCAGCCTATGGTGCCGCGGTCTCGTTCGGCCCCCAGACCAAGAACTTTCGAGACGTGGTTCAACTGTTGCGAGCCGGCGACGCTGTCGAGGTCGTCTGCGATGGCGACCAGTTGCATAGGTTTGTACAACGATGCCTGGAAGAGCCAAACTGGGCGGCTCAATTGGGAACTCGCGCTCAGGAAATCGTGCGACAACAGCTGGGCGCGACGGAGCGAACGCTAACGCTGTTGACAAAGCTGGCTTTCGGCCGGACTGCGACTGAAGCGGCCGACGATTCACTCGAACGACCTCGAATTATCTTACCTTCAAGCGAAGCTCACGTGCCATCTGAAAGGCACAGTGGCGAATACCGGAGCAACAAGTCTGCCTAACGAATGCCAGACTCAAATGCCCATTTGTCCCAACGCATCAATGGTGCGGCTGACGATGCCGAACAGCGTGGGATGTGATGCCTCGAATTGCTCGGCCGAATCTCGCAACTTTGTGATCAACGTGGATTCATCCAGCCCCGCGTGTTGTTCTTTGTGAAGTGCTGCCTGGATCTCATCGACGGCGCTTTCTAACACCGCGCGTGTCTCGTTGTCGACCGTTTCCAATGAAGCTAGTTCAGCTTGTAGCTCTTCGATCGTCGCTTGCAGTTTGGCAATCCGTTCAGGCATGATAATGGCGATCCTCTAGGGTCGGCCCGATATTTGATCAACGGCGACGTCGGGAACAGCGTACTTACCGCTGAGCAGCTCGGGCAGAACCGTAGTAATTTCCTTGGCCGGAATTGCAAAACTGGCAACTCGGCTAACTCGGGCAATGTTAATGCCGATGACATTCCCATCGATATCGACAACCGGCCCGCCGCAATCGCGCGGCCGCAACACCGTATCATGTTGAAGCACACTCGGGAATCCGCCTCGCCGTTTGCTTAACGGCCCGCCCAGGGTCTCCATGATTTCCGATTGGGCTTGATTGCCCAGATATTGTCGGTTTCCCAATGTTGCCGTGATGGTAGTCGGTTTTCCATTGCGACGAATCGCCAATGTGACCTGATCTCCAGGTTGGCGACTTTGAATCGCGCGAGTCACTTCATCAGGCGTGCTGACTTCAGTGGCCCCGACGCGGGCCACGATGTCACCTTTTTGAACTCGCGCTCGCGACGCACTGCTATCGGGGATGACCGACAGGACCTGAGCGCCTTGGCGCGTGGCCTGCAACTGGATTCCAAGCACGGCAACTGGCATGGCGCTCCGCCGCGGGAGCGCACTGACAATACCAATGGCCCGTGCGTCCGCCGTGCCACTCGCGGTGGCCAGCCAGGCACCAACTTCTGGCAGGTCTCCGTCTACCCACTGAACGGCGATCAGTTTCGCCTTCTCCAACTTCAGCAACGCCAGGTCGTGATCGCGCGAAATGCCCACTATTTTGGCGGGCAGACGCCTCCCATCGAGGAGAGCGCAAACGACGTCTTCCTTGAGTTCGCTGGCCTTGGTCAGAACAAGCCCATCGGCGTGCACGACCGTTCCCAGGGCAACTTGGGTCCCATTTGCCAGCACTCGCACCGTGCTTTTTGTGGCGGAACTGACGACGTCACGAAAAGCAAACCGCACGGACTCATGATTGCGCGAGTTCTCACTGGGAGCATCAAGCCGGCTGAGCCGCCGTAAGAAACCGGATGCCGGTTCATCACCGAACGAAGCCCGAGAACCGAACGTCATGTCGATGCCGAAACCGACGATCACACATCCAACAAAAACGAATCCGCGTATCATCTTCTGGGATCCCACCGATTACGGTTGGCAGACTAAATCAAATTAATTCCGCAAATCACCAATTTCTAATTCTACTCGCAACAACTCGTCGCCTCGACGAATTTGCAAGCGAACTCGTGTTCCAGGCTGCTTGTTGTTCACGAACTCTATCAGCGAGCCAAAATCTGTAACTGCGACATCATCGAACTTCACGATAACGTCTCCAGGCTGAATTCCACTGGCCGCGGCTGGTGAATCCGGCGTGACCTGAGCGATCTTGGCCGTGCCCGCGTCTCTCTTGCCGCGAACACCGATATAGGGCTGTACGCCTGGCGTGTGCCCCCACGCGTCACCCGCCGCCAATCGATCCCATTCCCGCCGATACGTGTCGATGGGAACGTGAAGATTGACGGTGAGCGGGGTTCCGATGCGGCTGTGAATTCCAATGACTCGTCCATCAATATCAAACAACGGGCCGCCAGAATCGCCACCAATCAAGGTGCAGTCCGTTGTGATCGAAGCATCGTCCTTGATGGACAGCACGCGTCCCACGCGAAGTATGGGTCCACGGCCAGGTTGGACACCTCCGGGATGCCCAGTCGCCAAGCACCATTGCCCGGGAGCCAGCTTGGCTGATGTGCCGAGCGGCGCGTGCGGCCAATCGATGCGGTTTGTCGTCCGCATCTCAGTAATCCTCACCATGCCAGCATCCAGCGTGCGATGCATGCCGAGCGTCTCGCCGCGAACTTGTTGGCCGTCGTGCAGGATCAATATCGCCCGTTCTCCAGGCCTGCCGGCGACATGGGCAGCGGTCAGTACATACCCTTCTTTGTTGACAATCACACCGCTTCCATGAGCATGTCCAACGCGTACGCCAACGGTGCAGGGAATGACTTTCTTGGAGACCTCCTGTATCTGTTGCTGCATGGCTCGCAAATCAGAAACACTGACCGGTGTAGCTCCCGCGAATATGGCATCCAACGAGGATGCCGCAGCATCCTCCGCAGCACCGGCGATCGGCGGCCAAACGCCCAGCACCATTGCGCACGCCAACCAACAGGTTGCAAACGCGCCGAGTCGCTTTCCTCGTGTTACCGAGCAGCTTCTAACCATGATGTTCCTCTTGATGCACAAACCTGTATGCTGAACGCCAGAATAGGCATTTCACCGGTCCCTTGAATGATACCGTATTTGATGTTGGTTTTCCCGCAGATTGTCGCGGGCGCGAGGATTTGACGGATGTTGGGATTACAACGATGGCAAAACTGATTTTCGGGTGTGGATATGTAGGATCTCGCGTTGCGCGGCGGTGGCTTGACGGGGGCGATCGGGTGTTTGCGCTGACACGCAAACCGGCGCGGGCTGCCGAGCTCGAGGAATTGGGGGTTTTTCCAATGATCGGAGATGTCACCGAGTCGCTGACGTTGCCACTGAAAGAGGATTTCGACACGGTCTTGTACGCCATTGGCTTTGACCGCTCGTCACCGCATACGATCGACGAAGTCTACGTCGACGGACTTGCCCGAGCGTTGGCCGCTTTGCCGATCGATGTCCAGCGCATCATCTACACCAGCTCGACGGGTGTATACGGTCAATCGGCGGGCGAATGGGTTAACGAGGAATCGCCCTGCGAGCCGCAACGCGCGGGCGGAAAAGCCGTGCTGGCGGCCGAACAGCTGCTGGCTAACCATCCGCTTGGCGCTCGTGCCATTGTCTTGCGACTGGCCGGCATCTACGGACCGAATCGTGTTCCCATGCTTCAACACGTTCAGCGGGGGAGACCTTTGGCTTTGACCGGCAATTCGTTACTCAACTTGATCCACGTCGATGATGTCGTGGAAGGGGTTCTGGCAGCCGAGAATTCCACGCAACTACCGTCTCGCTACAACATTGCTGACGGCTGCCCCGTCCGCCGTGCCGATTTCTATGGCGAACTCGCGCGTCAGCTTGGCGTGGATCCACCGTGTTTTGTCGAACCGAACCGCCAGTTGCCGACTGCCCAGCGGGACTTGAGTTCAAAACGGGTTCGAAATACGCGAATGATAACCGACCTGTTGCCAGGTCTGCTTTATCCAACCTACCGCGAGGGCTTGGCCAGCGTTATCCGATCCGCCAGTGAGTGAATGATCCAATGGAGATGTCCAGGTCAGCGGTTGAAGAAGTTCCTGCCGCTTAGGTACAATTTGCGTTGTTTGGCAACTGCTCTGGTGATGAGCCTGTCGATCGTCGCGCTGGGCGTGTGGCGTTGCGTCTCCACTTGAACTGAACATACGGATAGCTTGCGAATGTTGCCGCGAAAAGAACTATTTCCCAACGTTGTCGAAATCAACCATCAGGCTGGCCAAATCCTGGGTTGTAACGTCTACCTGGTGTTTGCTAAAGATGCGTGGATCCTGATCGATATCGGATACGAAGACACCGTGGAAGAGATCGTGGAGTTGATTCGCGAACTTGATTTTCCTCTCTCGCAATGCCAGACGCTAATTGCCACGCACGCCGATGTCGATCATGTGCAAGGACTGAGCAAAGCCAAACAGCTGTTGCGTTCTACGATCACAGCCCATCCATTGGCGGCCAAGCCGTTGGAACAAGGTGACCGATTAGTGACCTTTGCCGAAATTCAAGCACAGGGTATCGACATGGAAATGCCGCCGGTAGATGTCGAGCATCTGGTCAATGACGGTGATGTCATTCAGATTGGCGACATCGAGTTGGAAGTGTGGCTCACTCCCGGTCACACTGACAGTCAACTTTCGTTCCGCCTCCGCAACTTGCTTTTCAGCGGCGACAACATCTATCGCGATGGGTGCGTCGGGGCGATCGACGCACATCACGGCAGTAACTTGCCCCAGTTTGTGAACTCCCTCGAGAGGATTCGCCAGAGTGATGTTGAATGGCTGCTTCCGAGCCATGGCCCGATTTTCCGCAAGGATAATCAGCTGCTCGATAACACGATTGCACGCTTGAAAGGTTACCTTCACATGGCCGATTTTGGCACCTGCGCCGTCGATTGGCCGCTGATGGACGAGTGGGAGAAAGAGCTGACCGACGGGAAGATGCCACACTGAACCAGCCGACGCGGTACCAGGTGCAACGCAATTGCAGCCATTTTCCTCTTGCTGCCAACATTCGCAAAGCCGCGTGGACAGACGCTAGGGCAGTCGTCTCGCAATGATCGGGATCTACCGGTTTTGGCGAATATTCGTTCAATGCCGATCGTGCCGAGAGCCGATGGGTAAGACTAGCGAGGCTGTGCCCTCGGACCGACGCGAGCTATCGCTCGGTTGCGGCGACCCGCTCCCCGACCAACCTGCGGTCGGTGCCCGTCGCTAAGAACTAGACCCATTTGTGCAAGAAGACCTGACACGAGCTTTCTAGACCCAACGTCACGGCGGTACGCACGCGCGGATTCCGTGGCGACACGCGACACAGACATATTTCAGGGGGACGAACCATGCGTCATAGCATATGGACGCTTTTCGGCATTTTGGCCCTAGTACTGTTTTTCCAGACGGAAGACGTGCAAGCGCAGCAACGCGCCTATGGCCGTACTTGGGGCAACGCCTACGGTTCTCATGATTGGGAACGATTCTACCACTACCCCTATGTTTACTACCCGCAAAACTACTGGGGTAACGAGTACTATCGCAGCGCCGAAAGCCTCTATCACCGCTATCCTCCGGAGATGCGGATCCCCGTTTACAACAAGGATTGGCACAACTATTACCCAGAAGGCCGGCGCTATCATTGGGGACACCACTTCATATTGGATACGTTCTAGCGCTGGGACCAGCCCATTTTGCCGAACTGGTAATAGATCTCCACAGCCTTGCGCAGCTGGTCTATTGCAACCCATTCGTCACACGTATGCGCCTGGTCGATGCTGCCTGGGCCGAATACCACAGTCGGCGCTCCAATTGCGTCAAATGCTGGCGCGTCAGTGCCGTACGGCACGCCAATGTTGCGACCGCCACCACCGTTGGCCCGCGCGACATCGCCCAATCGGGCAGCGAATTCCGCGTTGCGACCGATGTCCAGCCCGTTCGATGCTATGTACGGCGCATCATGAGTTACCAATGGATCGGCGAGTGTCCTATCGGCAATGAAGTCGATCACTTGTTGGTACGCCTTCATCGCATCCTCGCCGGGGAGCACGCGCCGATCGATCTCGATCGTGCATTGATCCGGCACTGTGTTGACGCTAATGCCGCCGTTGATGACACCAACACTCAGTGTGGGGCCACCGACCAACGCATGTTTGCCCAAGTTTGGCGATTCGTCTTCGGCGTAACGCTCGATGGCCGCCAAGACTCGAGCCATCCGATAGAACGCATTGTCACCTAAATGGGGCATTGAACTGTGCGCAGCCTTGCCACCGGTGTGGCACCGCCAACGTACAACACCCTTGTGTGCAACAACCACTTCCAGCAGAGTTGGCTCGGCAACGACCACCGCGTCTGGCAAAGACGGCATGATGGGCGAATCGCCTGCAGCCCAACTGCGTGCCATCGCGGTGGCGCCACCATAGCCATATTCTTCATTCACCGAACAGGCCATCACGATCGTTGGCATACCAACGGGGCGCTCCTCGGCCAAACGAGAAAATGCGGTCAACATACAGGCCATGCCGCCTTTGATGTCGCAGGCACCGCGGCCATAGACGCGGTCATCTCGGGCTTCTGGTTTCCAGGGATCGATTGTCATGCCCTCGACGGGAACCGTATCTTGATGCGCCTCAAAGACGGTGACACCGGCTGCAGGATCGCCTTCCAATCTCGCCAAGATATTCGTTCGAAGGGGCTCAACCTCTTGCACGCAATACTCAAGTCCCATTTCTTGAAACAGCGATTCGAGCTTCTCCGTCATCGCATATTCAAGATACTCGTCGCCAGCTACCTCGCGCCCCATCGGATTCACGCTGGGAATTCTGACCAAATCACACAACACGTGAACCACATCGAACGGCATCATTCGGCTCCCTTGCGACAAAAAACTACGAATCGGAAACGCATTATCCGGGTTTCGAAGGGCCTTTGAAATGCATAGCCCGGATTATTCATGAGAGCCAAGATTGGCCGTGGTCTGATAGTCTTCCGGTTGTTTT
>JASLRF010000155.1 GCA_030744095.1 Pirellulaceae bacterium
CGGGATCGACGTCGACAAGATCAAATCCTGCATCCCTTGATCCCAATGTCAAAAACTACATGATTTCAAGGGCCAGGACGGTAAACTGGCGCTGTCCAACTAATGATTGGAGACGTCACGCCGGGGCGTGGAGACACAGTGGAACCGCAAATGGACGCCAATGTACACAAATCATTGCATCCCATTAGCGTTCATTCGCGTTCATTTGCCGTTCTAAGTATGTCACGCGGCGCGTGATGGCTACTGTTTTTCAACCGATCGATAGCTCGCGGCCGCCGCCGCGATGCTAGCCCCATGATCAAATTCGTACGCCTGTTCGGCCAGTAGTTGTTCGAGCGCCGCCAGGAACAACAGCACGTTGGCAGCCCGCGAACCGTAACCCATCAGACCGATTCGCCAGACCTTCCCTTTGAAGGCGCCCAGTCCACCGCCAATCTCGATTCCAAATCGCTGTAGCAAATCGCCACGCAGCTTGCCGTCATCGATGCCGGCCGGGACTCGGACAGCGTTCAGCATCGGCAGTTGGTGCCCTTGCTGCGCGGTGTATTCAATGCCAAGCGCCGCCAGGCCGGCCTTGAGTGCAACATGGTTTTTCATGTGCCGAGAAAAGCCGGCGTCCAACCCTTCTTCGTGGATGATCTGGATCGCTTCGTACAATGCGTAGGTCATGTTGATCGGCGCCGTGTGATGATAGACGCGGTCCGTTCCCCAATAATTGGCTAACATCGACACGTCCAGATACCAACTTTGCACCTTCGTCTTGCGGCTGTTGATGACTTCCAACGCACGATCGTTGAATGACACGGGTGCCAAGCCGGGCGGGCAACTGAGGCATTTTTGCGACCCCGAATAGATTGCATCGATCTTCCACTTGTCGACTTCCACCGGAACGCCACCCAACGAAGTCACAGCGTCGACCAACAGTAGCGCGCCGGCGTCGTGGACTAGTTCTGAAATCTCTTCCAACGGTTGCCACGCACCGGTCGAAGTTTCCGCCATCACAATGCCGACCACCTTGGGCCTGGCTTTGGCCAGTGCATCTTTCAGGTCAGCCGGCGAGAAAACCTCGCCCCAAGGTCGTTCAACCGTGGTGACCACCGCGCCAGCACGCTCGGCAACATCGGTCATGCGCGTGCCGAACACTCCGTTGACGCAGACCAACATTGCATCGCCCGGTTCGATCAGGTTCACGACGGTGGCTTCCATCCCGGCTGACCCCGTGGCGCTGATCGCCATCGTCATTCGGTTTTCCGTGCGAAACAAACCACGCAACATTGACTGGAGGTCGTCCATCAACTGCAGGTAATACGGATCGAGATGTCCGACCGTGTTCTTACCAATCGCCTGCACGACACGTGGGTGTATGTCACTGGGCCCCGGTCCCATGAGTATGCGAACGGGTGGATTCAGCGGCGGTGCGGCGCACGTCATTTGATTGCCTCCATCAGGTCAAGCGTCTTTTGGTTCCGCTTCGCGAACCAGCGCACTGACTTGTTTGAATTCGGAAGTTCCAGCCGCGTCGCACCATTCGAACAACGCGGCTTCCGTCGTGGTTAGCGTTGCGCCCGAGGACTCCATTCGCCGTAATGCTGTTTGATAGTCGATATCATGACGCGCACCGACTGCATCGACGGCCAGGTAAATCTGAAATCCGTCGGCCAAGGCGTCCAAGACGGTTTGTTGAACACAAACGTGCGCCTCGATTCCGACGACCAGCAACTTGTAAATGCCCGCATCCCGAAAACCGTCAAACAGTTGCGGACATCCTCCGCAACTGAAAGTCAGCTTGCTAGGAATTTCTCCCAGACGAGAAGCCAGCACTTCCGTTGTCGGCCCAAGTCCGCGAGGATATTGTTCCGTGCCCGTCACCGGGACGCCCAGTATCTTGGCGCCATCGATCAGCCGGCGGATATTCCAGACCAGCCGATGGTGATGGGGAATCAACGACACCAGTTTTCCCTGGACATCCACTACCAACAGAGCGCTGTCGCCTCGCGACATGAGTTCTGGGCTGCGTGGTAAGCGAACTGGCTCGTTCATAGTCTCGACGGATTGGGGCCAAAAATTGGACGTGCTGCTCGCAGAGGTCTGATACGCGCGGCGATCATGCCGGTCGCGAAAAATCGACGACCGATGATACGACCGAACGACTCCCCAAGACTCTAAGCAGTGTTCGATCTTCTATTGTCGTCTTTCGCTCCGCGAAAGCACGTTCCTTTCGCGGAGCGAAAGGCGACTATCGGACAGTCATTCCCTGAACGATCCTAAGCGAACGCCTGTTTGACCACAATAACCCCTGACAATGACCCCTCCGCGCGGAGCGATATTGCCGAAACTCTGCTTCGCTTGGTTGCGCGGCCTACAAGACTGTTGATCCGTGGCGCAATCGTCTGGCATCAGCCAGTTGGTACAGGACCAGAAAGATCTGGGATGCGAACAGCTTTGGGAACGTTGCAGCTGGAGAAAACGAACGGATCAACGCCGTCAACGTGTCGCGGCTCAGTCCCACCACCACTGACCGGCCTTCAATCCAGCGACCGATGTCTTGTCTCGCGTCGCTTTCACTTCGCCCTCCTCGTCGTACAACGTGTGTTCTGCGCCAAACGCCAGACGAGCTCGGATTTCGACACCGCCGCCGATCGGAGTCATCAGGCGATTCTTCCTCCAGTACGCAGCGACAGCGGTTTCCACTTGCCTGGGGGCGTGGCCAGTTCGCACGGGGAAGGAAGCTTCGTCGCCAAAGATTTCCATGGACCAGCCTGCCTGCCCGTAGAAATCTTGCTTCTGAATGTACGCGGCGGCGACGATCACATCGATGCAGTTGCGCAACTGAGCATAGACCGGAACTTCCTTGGCGAGCTCCGGGTATCGCTCGGTGAATCCGCGAACAAACTTTGTGCCAGCGGCGTCCACGCGCCCCGCCTTGAGTCGTGTACCGTCCGCCGCAACGACTTCGTTAGCACCAACTAATTTGACACCGTCGCCGACAAGTTCCATTCCCAAGTGATCTTCACTTTCACGCACGCATTTGTAATCCGGCACAAAGAACCATCGCTGCATGGCGTTCTTGGATACGGCCGCGGGCGTGGTCAAATCGACGTAACTCTTGATCTTCGTCCTCACGCGTTCCAATCCAATCCCAATCAGCTTCATGCGATAATCGGCTTCGACCAAGACTTCTGCAAAGTGTGTATCCGCGGGCACACCGGTAATGGTAACGTTCTGCAGACCGAGGCTCTGGCGAAGACCATTGGAGATGAACCGAGTTTGCGACGGAACAGCGCGGCCGCCCAATGCTTTGAGGAACTGTTGCATGTTCGCCAGACCTTCCTTGGTCGGATCGATCGAAACGCTCACCACAGAAGTGTCTCGCCCTTGGGGCGGGAAAGCTCGAAGCGCAACCACCAAGTCAGCCAAGGGGATCACTGGTCGGCCCGTCTCGATGCCACGAAGTCGACCCGCGGGATCAAACGCCCAAGGCTCGGCCGGGCCGGCAATCACAATATCATTGGTTTCAGGATAAAAGAACACGTACTGAAGCCGCGTAATTCCGGCCAGCACATTCATCACTTCAGTCGGTTTCTCTCCACGCTTGAGCCTCTCAATCAGCGCTTCCTCGAGACGATTCAACGAGACCTTTCGCATCTTGCTGGCCCGCGCTAATTCACCAACTAGTCGAGCCCGAGCTTCGGCCACGCGTCGGCGGGAAACCACACCACCACGATCAGTGACCAGCTTCATCTTCATGAGACCCGCTGCGTCGACGAACACACCAGCGATTTGGGTGTTGCTGTTGTTGTTGTTGTTGTTTCCGCCACCACCGCCACCGCCACCACCGCCAACCTGGGCAAGGGTCTGGTCAGTGCCAACCAACGCAATTCCAAGTGCCGCAACGGACAAGACCAAGACGCGCAACAGTCGAGGGGACATTCCAGACCTCTTCTTTTCAAACGGTGACCGGTACGTCCCCACCTCGCCGCGAACGAAATCGAGGTGAGAACGCTTGATTGGAGATATGTTCGGGGATATGACTCACTCAGTATAAGGGCCGTGTCGCTCGCAAAATGCAAACGAGACACCAAGCAGCCACAAGTCGATCATAATTGAGGATGCGAAGCAAGGCAACAAATCGGTGCGACAAGTCCCGCCAGCAAATCAGCCACCCCACCCTAAGGGCGTACTGACAGGTTAGTTACGGCCGATAGACGGCCCCGCGGTGCGAATTGCCCCAGTGGTCACTTGCGTAGCCAATGGCCCGGCAAATGCCATTCTTGTGCCGGTTGGCGAAGCGTGTCACCGTTGACACCGCTGGGACAGGAACTGGCGACCACCCGATCTTGACAAAAAGCCGATCTCGACAAAAAGAGCGGCCGCTACGTTGCTTGGAGGGCGCTCCGCCTTCCTTTGGGACGCGGCGGAGCCGGCGTGGGTCTGGAAGTCATGAGCTGGAAATTGCCTTCGCCGAGCAGATCGTTGATACGCGTGCGCAGCTCCTCATTGATTTCGACTCGCAACCGATTCGACTTCAACAACACGCGACTCCCATCGACCAGTCGCAGCACCAGGTGCAATTCGCAGTTGCCAGGATAGGCGCGGACCACTTCGCGGATCATTCCCAGTTTCTCCGCACCGTGAATCACTTCGTCCACACGAATCACGACACCACTGGTATAACGGGCTTCCAAATCCACCAAGGGAATCAGTTCGTTAACGATCAGGTTGGCTTCATCACCACCGCCGCGCCGGTCGATCACGCCGCGGGCCACCAGGATCGCATCTGCCTGCACTAACTCGCCGTACGTTTCGAAGTCACTCGGCCACAGGATGCAACGAATTGACCCCGCCATATCTTCCAAATCGAAGTTGGCATACTTCGCCGGTGTACCAGGTCTTGGATTCTTGATATGCGCCATTTTGATGGCCGACAGCATACCGCCCATCAGGACTTCTGTTCGGTCAGCGAGACCAGCGATGGTGCCCGTGGTGTGTGAACAATACGTTCGCAGCGTCTTTTCGTATTCAGCCAGCGGGTGGCTGGCCAGATAGAAACCCAGAACTTCACGTTCCATGAGCAAACGTTCGCGTTCTTCATAATCGTCGACCTTGGGAAGGCTCGCCGAGATGGCATCATCTTCATCCTCTTCCTCCAACTCGCCAAACAGGCTTTTCTGTCCGCTGCGACGATCCGCCAGTGCGGCGGCCCCGGATTGAATCGCCCGATCAACAGCCTCAGCCATCTGCCGCCGATTGCCACCGGTCGAGTCCAATCCGCCGGCTTTGATCAACGTTTCCAACGCGGCACGGTTGCAGGCCGAAGAGTCGACTCGTTCACAGAAGTCGAAAATATCCTTGTACGGTCCATCTGCTTTGCGCTGTTCGGCAATTGCCTCCGCCGCTGAGCCACCGCATCCTTTGACGGCGGATAACCCAAAGTAGATCTTCCCTTCGCTGACAGTAAAGTCGACATCCGACGAATTGATGTCCGGCGGCACGACTTCGATATCCATTCGCTGGCAGTCTTCCAGGTGTTCGACCAACGCGTCCTTGCGTTTGAAGTTGCGTCCGGGAATGTCCGCCGAGAGCAACGCAGCCATGAATTCGACAGGATAATGCGCCTTCAGGTACGCGGTCTGATAGGCGATCAGCGCGTACGCCGTACTGTGCGATTTATTGAAGCCGTAGCCCGCGAACTTGATGATCAGGTCCCAGATCGCCTGGGCGTCCTTCTCCTGCATCCCCTTTTCAACAGAGCCCGCAATGAACTGTTCGTAGTTGGCTGCAATTAACGACTCTTTCTTCTTACTGATTGCCTTAATGCAGGTGTACGCCGCCGCCAATGGAATCCCACCCAATCGGTTCAGAATCCGCATGACCTGTTCTTGGTAGACCATCACACCATTGGTCTCCGCCAGGACGTCTTCCAGAACTTGGTGATCGTATTTTGGTTTCTTGCGTCCATGCTTGACAGCGATATAGTCGTCCACCATACCGCCTTCGAGAGGCCCCGGACGATACAGAGCGTTGGTCGCAATAATATCCAGGAAGCTGTCCGGTTTCATGCGTTGGAGCAAATCGCGGATGCCGCCGCTCTCCAACTGGAATACACCCTTGGTCTCGCCGCGACGCAGCAACGCAAAGCTGGCTTCATCGTCGAGGGGAAACTGGAGCGGATCAATGCGGTCACCCGTCGACTGCTCGATCAAGTCGACCGCCTTGGAGAGGATCGTCAAGTTGCGCAGGCCGAGGAAGTCCATCTTCAGCAGTCCGGCTGCTTCAACGTCATTCATCGACCACTGCGTAATGATATCGGTCTTGCCGGACACGCGACCCAGCGGTACGTATTCGGTAAGTGGCTGGTCCGCGATCACCACGGCAGCGGCGTGCGTGCCGACATTGCGTGCCAGGCCCTCGATCTTGAGTGCCAAATCGACCAACTCACGGATCTCGCCGTCGCCATCGTAGGTGGATTTGAATTCTTCGCTAATCTCCAACGCTTTCTTCAAGCTGATTCCCAATTGTTCCGGAACCATGTTGGTAACTTCATTCACGCGTGCCAGTGGAATCCCCAGTGCGCGGCCAACATCCTTGATCGCAGCCCGTGCAGCCAAAGTGCCAAATGTACCAATCTGCGCGACGTTGGCCTCTCCGTACTTGTCCTTTACGTACCGCATCACATCGGCGCGACGATGCTTGCAGAAGTCGATGTCAATATCCGGCGCTTCCAGACGGCTCTCGTCCAAAAACCGTTCGAACAGCAGATCGTATTCAATCGGACAAACGTGGCTCAGATACAAGGCATAACAAACAAGTGCTCCGACGCCACTGCCACGAGCGGTCGTGGGAATGTCTTTTTCGCGGGCATAGCGAACGAAATCCCACACGATCAAGAAGTAGTTCGGAAACCCCAATTTGCTGATGACGCCAAGTTCACGGTCCAGCCGCGCCCTCACTATGTCACTCAACTCACCGCCCGGATACATCGTTTGGTTGCCTTCGTACCGTTCCTGCAGCCCGTTGATGCAAAGCTCGCGCAAGAGTTCATCCGCAGTCTTGTCTTGCGGCAGCGTGAATGTGGGGAAGTGGCGTTTGCCAAGTTCCAAGTCAATCTCGACGGTATCGGCAATCTCCTGGCTTCGAGCAACGGCGGATTCCTGACCGGGAAATGCCGCGTACATTTCCTCCGGGCTTTTCAGATAGTACTCGTCACCGTCCATCTTCATTCGAGCAGTGTCGGTGCGAAACTTACCCGTGTTTATGCATAGCATGACATCTTGAGCGTCGGCATCTTCACGATCCACGTAATGCGCGTCGCAGGTGGCCACCAGAGGCAAACCCAACCGGTCGGCGACCCGAATCGCCCCGGCCGTCGCTTGCCGCTGAAGATCAAGACCGTTGTTCATGATCTCGACAAAGTAGCGATCTCCAAACACGCCGTGAAACCACCGCGAAATCTCAATGGCATTCTGCAACTCTTCATCGCCGCCGGCACCGCGGAGAATGGCGCGATTAAACTCGCTCGACAAACATCCGCTCAAACACACAATGCCCTCGTTGTGCTCCTGCAGCAGTTCCTTGTCGATGCGTGGTTTGAAGTAGAACCCTTCCAACGACGCTGCGGAGGCCAGCTTGAGCAGATTCTTGAAGCCGATTCGGTTCTTCGCCAACAACGTCAGGTGGTAGCTCGCCTCCTTCATGTTGCCGGCTTCTTTCTTCAGCCGGCTACCAGGTGCGATGTAGGCTTCGTATCCGATGATCGGATTAATGTCGACGGTCTTCGCCTTCCGATAAAACTCGAGCGCGCCATGCAGATTGCCATGGTCGGTAAGGGCCAACGCATTCATCCCGCGCTGCTTGGCTCGAGTGACCAAGTTGTCGAGTGAACTGGCACCGTCCAACAAACTGTAATGGCTGTGGCAGTGCAGATGAACAAACGGGCGATTCGACATGCTCTTTCGATCCGTCGTCTAAACCAGCGACCAGTCAGAATGGCCACCTGATCCAAGCATCCGTACGTGGGGTTGGAACCGTCCGTTGCATTGGTCACGGACGCCAGCTGGGGCCAGCCTGATTTTAAGCAAGTTGCGACGCTCGCCAAGCGGTCGCAAAAACGAAACTGCTTGGCAGGTGACAAATCGTGCGCAACTCAACGCAAACTACGCTCATTCTATCCGTAGCGTAAATCCCCTCAGTGAAGAATTCACAGTGCGACGGAGATCCGTAATCTCTTTGCGCGTCGAAGAGGAACACGCATCAGCCGGAACGGTTCGGATCACTGACACCACGGAGATACTCGGCCAATCGAGACTGCAGGTCGACCAACCCTTGCCAATCGCTCTGTTCAAGAGCCACTCGATCGCCTTTACCGTCGGCTTCGACCGAATCCAACAACTCGCGCACGCGGAGGTGGATAAATTCGAGCAGTTCGGCCAATTGCGCTGCTTGTCCCGGCGACATTCGGTCCGGAAGCTCGGGCGGATCCATCGTGTTCAGCGGCGATTGCAGCTGGTCCTCGTAATTCAAATCGAAGTCGAGCGACTCAGGGCGATCATCGGGATCGATGGTGGCACGTCCCGACGGTCCGCGTCGTTTGGCGCTGGCCAACCGTCGAGCGATCTCGTCACGGGAACCGAACAACAGTACGGAACGACCGATCGTCACCATGTCACCGAATCTCAGAATCCGCAACTGAATATCTTCACCGTTGACTTTGGTGCCGTTGGTGCTCTCCAAATCGGTCAGGACCAGTTTCTCGTGATCCTCTTGGATCTTGACATGAAACCGACTGACTCGTTCGTCGTTCAACCGGATCGTATTCCCCTCTTCACGCCCGATGGTAACGGGCGGAGATAGATCGCCATACACGCGGCCACGATCGGCCCCGTCCAGCACGCGCAATGTAATCCCACCCATGTGTGCGTTCACAATTGGAAGAAAACGAAGAGACTGTTCCAAGACCTCATCATCCCATCCACGCGTTTGGCGGGTCAAGTCAGAACGATAGAATTCCCAAAGATTTTCGCGGCCCCAGACCGAAGGATCAGGCCATGATCTTCAGAACTGTCGGTGCAAGATGCAAATTCGGCCCCAATTGCAATTTCCGCACCAAGACCCTATCTTGCTGAAGACGCGCCCGTGGCGCAACTGGATAGCGCATCGGTCTTCGGAACCGAGGGTTGCAGGTTCGAATCCTGCCGGGCGTGCTTACTCAAAGCGAATTGAGTAAAGCCTTTAGCTTTAGAAGCTCCTCAGCGTTCAGTTGAGGA
>JASLRF010000156.1 GCA_030744095.1 Pirellulaceae bacterium
CCATCTCGCCGTTCTCATTTCTCACGGTGGACATGTTTGCGATGTTGCTGGAGATCGCATCCAGACGAACTCGTTGCGCCACGAGAGCACTGGTGCTGATGTCGAGTGCAGAAATCATATTTCGCCTCCATTGCTAAACACGTTCGCTGATGGCTGTCTGTAACATCTGAAACTGAGTGTTCATTAACGAGATCGCCAGATTGTGCATAAATTGGTTCTTGGACATCTGCAAGACCTGCTGTTCCATTCCAACGTCGCTGTCGTCATGAAACAAGATGGTTCGCATCGAGTCGCTTACGTCACTCAGCGCGTCGCCCCGCCTGCTGGCCGTCATCCCTGGCGAAAGCGGCTCATTCCGTTGGTTCCTGGCGGCAATAGCGTCTTTCAAACGTTGCTGAAATGACTCGATCGACAAGTCGCGAACTCGGTAACCCGGCGTGTCCAAATTGGCCACGTTGCCAGCCAGAACTTCATGGCGGTCCTGTGCAAAACTAATCACCTGTTGCAAGATCGGGATCGTACTCGATTTGAGAATTCCGTTTTCCATGATCTATCTTGAGGTTGTCAGGTTATGTGAACGCACATCGTGAGTGGCAAGACACGCAATTTGCGCGCCAGCCGTTGAAGACCTTCCGCATGGCACTCGTCAACGCGCCGATCCCCTGTTTTTTTCACGACTGGCGTGCGTGCAACAGGGTGACGACTGGTCAGCACCGGCAGTTCTTGCCGGTATCGTTCGGCAGCAAATGCCGAATAGTCCTACCTCCATCGAGTTGTTTCACCATCAAGCCGCCCGTGAATATGACTTTTCGCGTGGTGCATAGCCGTAGGCTCGTAGTTTGTTAGTCAGGGTGCGAACGCCGATCCCCAACGCTTGGGCCGTTCGAGCACGATGTCCGTCAAACTGATCCAAGGTTGCTTCGATCAGCTTCCGCTCCATTTGTTGCAGGCTCATCCCCACGGGCACGCCCGTTTGCGCGAGTCTTGGTGCGGGTGATGAACCATCAATCAGCCAATCTCCGATATCGCCTGCAGTCATCGTTCCCCCAGGGTGCAAGATGCATCCTCTCGTGACGATGTTCTCCAGCTCGCGCACATTGCCCGGCCAGTGATAATCTTGTAAACGCGCAAGTGCAGCCGAGCCGAATTGGCACGGCTCGCGTCCCAGCCGTTGGGCGGCGCGGGTACAGAAATGTTCTATCAGTAATGGAATATCACCCGGCCGGTCGCGCAGTGGCGGCACGTGAATCGGAATCACGGCCAAGCGGAAATACAAGTCTTCTCGAAACCGGCCATCATCAACTTCGTCACGCAGGACTCGGTTACTGGTGGCGATCACGCGGACATCGGTCGAACGTGTTTCACTGGAACCAACGCGTTCAAATTTTCTTTCTTGCAACACTCTCAGCAACTTGGATTGCAGAGGCAGGCCGATCTCCGTCACTTCGTCCAGTAGAATTGTCCCATGATCAGCCAATTCGAACCGACCGACTCGCGGCGCGTCCGCACTGGTAAACGAGCCACGATCATGGCCAAACAGTTCGCTCTCCATCAACTGGGGCGAAAGGGCCGGGCAGTTGAGCCGGACAAACGGTGCGTCAGCACGATCACTGGCGGCATGGGCAGCGGTGGCGACCAGTTCCTTGCCGACGCCGCTTTCTCCCGTGATCAATACGGTCTCCCCGGTTGGCGCGGCCTGAATGATCTTGGTGCGTAATGTCTTCATTGGCAGGCTGGTGCCGATCATGGCCGCCTCGCCGGCTTGTGAACTTGGAATCGACGACCGCTGATCACACGCTTCGGCGTGAGTGAGCGCGCGAGTGACGAGCGATTCGAGCTCGTCGATGTTGAATGGTTTCTCGATGAAATCAAATGCACCCAATCGCATCGCTTCCACGGCGGCGGCGACGGACGCGTGTGCAGTGACCATGATCATCTGCGCATCGACGCGGCGATCGTTCAATGTTTGGATGAACTCCAAACCTGTCATTCCTGGCATCCGCAGATCCGTGATGATGACGTCGTACGACTGCTCGATCACTCTCCGTAACGCCTCGGCGGCACTGCAACAACAGTCCACCTGATGGCCGGCACTGCGTAAGACATCGGCCATTGAATCACGGGCCCGAGAATGGTCATCCACCACCAGGACGGCACCGTGGAGTTGTCTCTTATGGCTTTTCATGCGGCAGCCTCCATCGAGCGGTGAGGCAGCCGAATCGTGAAGGCCGCGCCACCCTCGGGACAGTTCGCCACCTCGACGCTCCCGCCGTGCGCTTCCGCAATGCGCAAGACAATGGGCAGTCCCAATCCCGTCCCCTCACTTTTGGTCGTGAAGAACGGTTCGAAAATGCGTTTGCATACATGGTCGTCGATACCTGGCCCACTGTCGGCTATTTCCAGCTCGATTGCCTGCGGACCATCGACAGCCGTTATGTACAACCCACCACCATTGCGCATCGCGTCAATGGCATTGAATGCCAGATTCACAATCGCACGGCGCAACATGTCTCGATCGGCTGTCACAAAGATATGTTGTGGCACGTCAATCGTGGGCACGATCCCCTGTGCTGCTAACTGTGGTGCCAACGACTCGCATACTTCTTCAGCAAATTCACGCACGCTAAAGTTGCGCCAAATCGGGTCTCGGTCAGAGGAAAAGCTCAACAAGTCGGTCACGGTCGCCTCCAGTGCGGTAAACCCCGCATCAATCTTCTCCATGATCTCGACGCTGCCGTGATCACCTACCACTCGGCGGCGAAGCAGCCCCACATACAATGTGATCGGTGCCAGTCCATTCCGCACCTCGTGCGCAACGTGTGACGCCATTTGTCCCAAGTCCGCAAGCCGGTTCTTGCGAGCCAGTTCGCGGTTCTTGGTTTCCAGTTCGTCACTCAAGCGACGGACTTCATCTCACAATGTCTCGTGCGTCTTTTGCAAACGATCTGTCGCGGTGTGCCAGGCGGCCAACACCATTTCCAGGTCTGTCTGCTGGCCAGATACAGTGGGCGACTGCTCCGACACTTTGTTTGCAACGGCGACGAAACCTTGTTCCGGGTTGTTCGAGGCGTGAATCATATGTCCGAACTCATGTCCAAATTCCCAGTTTGATGAGGCGACTGTTCCAAGTATGCCGACCTGGCACGCGAAGCACCTTGTATGCCTCGCAAGGCGGACGATGCGGCATCGCGCCTGGCGATCAGTTCTCCGGTATCGTTCTGTTCAATTCTCTTGACTTCTTCGAGCAGTCTGTCACATTCCCCGGCGATGTCCCGCGCTTCCTGGCGTTCTTCCGCACTACGCCAAACTCGATGATCCGGGTCCTCGTCACGAAAGGGGTCCAAACTGGTTTCAACGTCCCGCAGACCGTTCAACAGTCTCTGTTTCGTCGCCAGCAGCCCCATCAACTTGCTAACATCGCCATCGCCCACCATCCGCGTCTGATGATCGGCAAGCTCTCGCAATTGCAAAAGCACATCGCGTTTCTGAATCAAGCGTTCTACT
>JASLRF010000157.1 GCA_030744095.1 Pirellulaceae bacterium
GCTACGACTAAGTCGGCGGGCAGATCGTGGCGGAACTGATCGAGTGGTGCAGCGGCTTGGCCAGTCAGCCGCTGGAGATGATCGAGGATGGGACGTTGTGCGCTGGAGCCATGCGGCGCCTCGCCAGTGAGCAATTTGAAGAGTGTCGCGCCAAGACCGTAGACGTCTGCACGTCCGTCAATTTGCTGGTCGCCCCCCACTTGCTCGGGTGCAAGGAAGTCAAGTGTACCGATCAGTCGACCTGCTGAAGTCGCCGCATGACTGGCCATGCCAGCGTGTTCCAATCGTGCCAAACCGAAGTCGAGGATTTTGAGCTGGCCATCGCGCCCAAGCATCAGGTTCGAAGGTTTGATGTCTCGGTGGATGACCTGGTGCTCATGTGCGTATTGCAACGCATCGGCGGCTTGAACGATCAGGGCACAAGCGTCGCCGGCTCCCAAAGGACCTTGGATCCGCACGAGCTTGGAAAGGTCGATTCCATCGACTTGCTCCATCACCAAGTAATAAGTGCCATGCCAGACTCCCGCATCCAATGCGCGCACGATCGCTGGATGGTCCAGCGAACCGGCGGCCCGCATTTCGCGTTGGAATCGTGCCACCGATGCGGAATCGTCCGTACGGGATGCGGAGAGAACCTTGATGGCTACCGCACGGTGCAACTGGGGATGCCAGCCACGATACACGATCCCCATTCCACCACGTCCGAGCACTCCGTCCAGCCGATAGTGATAGACCGAAGTCGGCTCAATCCGTTCTTGAAGTGTCGATGCGGAAGCTACGTTCGTCGCGTCTCCGCCGCTGGTTGGCAACTGCCGAAGACGCTCCATACATGCCACCCACTGGGGATCGTCTGCCGACTCCGCCTCGGTCAAATCGGGCTGCAGTCGCAGGTGCCTGATCAACGAGTCGTCGTTTGATTCCAGCTGAGATGCGGAATCGCTGCAGCGGTCGCACGACTGCAAGTGGTTTTCGATTTCGTCGCTTGCTGCCTCTGGTAATGACCCTTGTAGGTAGGCTTGCAACTGAACTGGCGTGAGGCAACTTGATTGAATCATCTTTGGATCCTCGAGAGGGAGACCACACGCTATTCGAATACGAACTTCGCGTCACTCGATTTGATCTGCCGGAGATCGGCTCCGTTAGCAGATTTCGACAAGGTGGCAATTCCTCGTTGGTTTACACAAGTTTGTTGCCCCTGCGAGTCGAAAGATGTGTTTTTTGCAACGAGGTGGCAATTCCGCCCTATCAAGAACAACGAAGCCGCGTGACAGAAAAATTTTGCACGCACCCAGAATCTGGCGATCGCCCCCTGTTTCACCTATGATGACCTCTTACCTCATTTCAGTCGACAACTGTCAGTATGATGGCCATCCAAGGCCGTTGGTGACATTGGTTAGCCTTGGAAGTCCAACCTACAAAACCAAGCGACGTGAGGCACTCGTCTGACATTCCAATCTCTCTGAAACCGCGAGACGTACGAAAATGTCCGTTTCCGTAAGCTCTGCGGACAGTTCGTCCACCAGTCTCGTCGCAGGTCTCCGTGATGGCAGCGACGAAGCATGGCGGAGGCTCGTCGATATTTATGCGCCGTTGGTCCGAATCTGGTGCCGTTATAGTGGCGTTGGCGAGGATCGAATCGCCGACATTCTCCAGGAAGTATTTTTGGCGGTCCATCGCAGGATTGACAAATTCTCCGTGCAAGACGACTCGACGGGCTTTCGTGGTTGGATGTGGATGATCACAAAAAACAAGATTCGGGACCACTTTCGAAACCAGCCGCAGCCAGCCAATCCCGTTGGCGGCTCGACGGCCTGGCAGCAAATGCACGAGGTCGCAGCTCCGCCTCTACCCGCCGAGGCGCCGAGTCAGCCGTCTGACACTGCGGCGCTTCTGCATCGTGCGTTGGCCTACGTGAAAGTCGAATTTCGCGACCAGACGTGGAATGCGTTTTGGCGTACGACGGTGCTGTGCGAAGCGACTGACACCGTGGCCGAGGAATTTGGAATCAGTTCGGCGGCCGTGCGACAGGCGCGAAGTCGCGTCCTTCGACGTTTGCGTCAACAGCTCGGCGATGTCGCGTGAGCTGATCGCTCCTTGGCTGTGAATTCATCGAGTCACCCTCTCGGAATCGCCCAGATTCCGTTTCATTAGCCCAGGATTGCACTGGCATGTTTCTATTCTGCCGTTTCGCCTAGAGTAACAACATGGACACTCGGCAAGCGGTTTTCCTGATTGACGAATTGGATTGTGCCGAAGAGGTGCGTCAACTGCGGGTCGAGTTGGCACGTGTCGCGGGCATCGAGCAACTTGATTTCGATGTTATCGGGCACCGAATGTACGTCATATTTGCCGAGGCGTCTATTTCCGAAGACGACATCATGTCGCGGATCGCAGGGCTGAATATGCGTGCCCGCGTTATTGAAGGCTCGGCAGGTTCATTCACTGCGACCGATTCGACCGATCAGCTGTCTGCGGACGGTGCCTGGCAGCGTTGGAGTCGAGCGGGGACGACCGTGGCGGCTGGCACTCTGTTAGTTATAGCGTTTGCCGTCCACGCAATCACAGCGCAAAGTTTGCCTGTCGCATTTGGGCTGGAAACGCCCCATGCGGCAACAGAGGTGCCATTGGTCCCGCGATTACTGTACGTCGCGTCTCTGATTCTAAGTGGCTGGTTTGTCGTTCCCAAAGCGTGGCTGGCACTGCGTCGTCTTACCGCGGATATCAACCTATTAATGTGCATCGCAGTGGTGGGAGCGATGGTGATTGGTCAGTGGTTCGAGGCCGCCGTGGTGACCTTCCTGTTCAGTGTTTCGCTGCTGCTGGAGCATTGGAGCATGGGGCGTGCTCGGCGCGCGATTGCATCGCTCCTGGACTTTGCACCGCCAACAGCTCGACGAAAGGAACGTCGCACGGGTGCAATTGAAGAACTACCCATCGGGAAAATCGAGCCCGGCGAAACGATCGTGATTCGACCGGGAGAGCGGATCGCGTTGGATGGCGTCATTACCATCGGCCAGACGTCAGTCGATCAGTCTCCGATTACGGGTGAATCGCTTCCGTTAGCGAAGCAACCTGGTGAGCAGGTTTATGCAGGGTCCATGAATGTGGACGGCGCCATCGAGTTGCGGGTCACGCACGCGGCCAATGACACCGCGCTGGCGCGAATCATCCATATGGTTCAAGAGGCCCACGCTCGCCGGGCGCCAACGGAACAGTGGGTGGAACAATTCGCCCGCTACTACACGCCCGCCATGATTCTGTTGGCAATCTGTGTCGCCGTAATTCCTCCTCTGGCAACGGGGTTGGCCTGGCCCCTGGCAATCTACAACGCGCTGGTGCTGTTGGTGATTGCCTGTCCGTGCGCCTTGGTGATTTCAACGCCCGTCAGCATCGTCTCTGCGCTGACGGTCGCCGCTCGCCGCGGTGTGCTGATCAAAGGCGGCCGCTATCTCGAAGCTGCCGCACATCTCAAGGCGATCGCAATTGACAAAACGGGCACTCTGACCGAGGGCCGGCCGGAAGTGCGGAAAGTGGTTCCCTTAAACGAACATTCGCGCGGCGAGCTGTTGGAACGCGCGGCTGCCATGGAGGCCGGCAGTACACATCCAATTGCTCAAGCGATCCTGCGCTGCGCCAACGACGAAAACGTGGCCGTCCCACCCGTCGCAGGCTACCAAGCGCTGGCGGGCCGCGGTGCCGAAGGGGTCATCAACGGCAAGCCCTATTGGATCGGCAGCCAACGGTTTATGAACGAAAAGACCTCGGATGTCAGCGAGGCCGCGAAACTGAGTGAAGCCATCGAGCGTTCGGGGCATTCAGTGGTTGCCATTGGGACCGCAGATCATGTCTGTGGTCTGATCGGAGTGGCCGATGTGGTGCGGCAGGAGAGCCAAAACACGATCCGCCGCTTGCAATCGATGGGGATCGAACATGTCGTCATGTTGACGGGCGACAACCCAGCAACGGCCGCAGCCGTTGCCGACTCGGTTGGGATTGATGAGTTCTTTGCAGGGACACTACCCGAAGAAAAAGTCCGGCATGTCGCGCGGCTGCGCGAGCGCTACGGCGTGGTGGCAATGATTGGTGACGGTGTCAACGATGCACCGGCCATGGCGGCTTCAACGCTGGGGATCGCCATGGGAGCGATCGGCACCGACGCTGCGATCGAAGCTGCCGACATTGCACTCATGTCCGACGAATTGGTGCGTGTGCCGTGGCTCATCGACCTGGCCCGACAAACGCTCCGCGTGATCAAGCAGAATATTGCGATCGCTCTGGGGTTGAAGCTGATTTTTATCGCGCTAACGATTGCCAGTGCGGCATCACTGTGGATGGCGATTGCGGCGGACATGGGTGCATCGCTGCTGGTCGTGATGAACGGACTACGGCTGTTGCAGTCGCGCGCCTGACCTGTTGGTTCTTCAAACTCAACGTTCATTGTGACGCACGATGAAACAGAACCACACGGACCGTTTTCAGCAGTAATTTGAAATCGTGCCAGAGCGTGCGGTGACGGATGTAGCGCAGATCCATCCGAATCCATTCGATAAATGAAACTCGTATACCGCCAGAAACCTGCCAGATGCAGGTCATGCCTGGAGTGACATCTAGACGACGACGCTGCCAGTTGATGCAATCAGCGGACTCATCCAAGGGGAGCGGACGAGGGCCAACAATCGACATTTCTCCACGAAGCACGTTCCAGAATTGAGGGAATTCGTCGATGCACGTCTTACGCAAGTACTTGCCGACCGACGTCACGCGCGGGTCATTCTTGAGTTTGAAGGCCGGTCCGTCTTGTTCGTTGTACGGCCGCAATCTGGCTTGCTGCTGGGCGGCTCCCTCGCACATCGTGCGGAATTTGTAGACCACGAACGGACGTCCCGCCAGGCCGACTCGACGCTGGAGAAACAGGATTGGCCCCGGTGATGTGAGTTTGATCATCACTGCCGCACAGACCATGATCGGAAAAAAGACGATCAAGCTGATTGACGCCAAGAAGATATCGGCGACCCGTTTCCAACGAGGAATGGGCTGCAAGAAAAGGTGCTCTGGCATGGCGTCGGCGGCAGGGGCAACCGTTACATCTACGGGATCGGCCGGATGAGTATGAATGACACAAATGTGTTGTTGCAGCGCGGCCGAGTAGTTCTCCTGAATATCATCCAGTAACGTGCGAGCACCGGCGCGATCGGTATCGAACAAGAGCGCTGCCAGACACTGACGGTTCAAATAGCCCACCACATCGGTCGTCCGTAAACGACCTTGTAGATACCGAGTCAACTCGGCAAAGTCCAGAGGCTCTGTCGCCGTCGTATCGGCCGTGAAGACCAGTACACTAAACGGTCTTTCGCAACGATCAGCCCGCATGCGTTCACGTTCGAGGATCTTGCAAAACGTATCGGGACGCAAGGCAAATCCGGCCCCGGATGACGTGCAGTGCATCGAGCACTCAAGTGGCTTGAACACGATCAGGTCCTTTCTATGCCTAGTTGTTTAGGAGCGTATTGCGGCCGATCCGTGGAATGGTCAAAAGTACCGGCAACGACCGTTGCGATTCGATATCCTCCGGACTCGTCAGGGATTGGTCGAGCCAATTGCCGGCCAGGGCGACTCCCGCGGCGCCGAACACGGCCGCCAGGAGGCCAAGTACGAGAATGGGAAGCTTCTGTGGACTGACCGGTTTGGTCACCAACGTCGCTGGCTGAATTAGATTCACATTCGAGATTTGGCGGGCGTCCAAGTCGTTGGAGATGCGGGCCAATTCGCGGCTCCTGGCATACGTCATGTAGTTGGCCCTGAGCAGTTCGGCATTCCGCTCAAGCTCACGAATCTGCACTTCGTTCTCATTGAGTTGCTGCAGCCGCGCGATCTGGGATCGATGCTCTTGGTCAAGATTGTCGATCTGAGCGGTCAGTGAAGCGGCGCGGGATTCTTCGATCTGCAACTCGAGTTCTTCCAGCAAATATCGAGCGCCGTCAACTTGCGCCCGCATCGCCAGCAGTCGTGGATGGCCCGCGTTGTAGCGGGCAGACATCTCGCGTTGCTGGATTTGCAGTGTATAAAGCTGATCGCGCATGTCGTCGAGCGCTTTGGGAGAGACCGTTGTTGCCGCTTCGTGTTTTGCGTTGCGAGACACGTCAGGGTGTGCCAATTGAAGTGCAGAGATTCTCGAGATCACTGAAGACCTTGCCGCCTCGGCCAAGATCAGTTCGCGACCCAAGCTCTTGATTTGGCCTTCAATAATGTCCCGCTGACTCTCGACCGAAACGAGTCCTACTCTGTTCTTCAAGTCGCGTAGCTGCGATGTGGTATCGGCAAGTTGTTGCTTGAGCAGGGCGGTCTGTGATTCGAAGAATTGCTCGGATCCTTCTGTGCGGTGCACGCGATGATGCAGTCGATAGTATGCGTTGGAAAACGCCGTAACGATCCTCTGCGCCGTCTC
>JASLRF010000158.1 GCA_030744095.1 Pirellulaceae bacterium
TTGGCCCCGCAGACGTGCTGACGGTGATTTTTACGTCTGGTTCGACTGGTACGCCCAAAGGCGTAATGTTGACGAACGCCAATATCGCTTCGCAGGTTGACGCCATCGATCACGCGATTCGCTTGAATTCCAACGATGTGATTCTTGGCATCTTGCCGTTCTTTCATTCGATGGGATACACCGTTACGTTTTGGACGGCGATGTGCCTGGACATAAAAGGCGTGTATCACTTCAATCCACTCGACGCGAAACAGGTGGGCAAGCTGGCAGGCAGACATCGTGCGACGATCTTGCTTTCAACACCGACATTTTTGCGGAGCTATTTGCGACGGTGCGACAAGGAGCAATTCGAGGCGTTGGATGTCGTGGTTACCGGCGCGGAGAAACTTCCGTCGTCGCTGTCTGACGCGTTCGAAGAGAAGTTTGGCGTGCGGCCTGTGGAAGGCTACGGCACGACCGAACTGTCCCCTCTGGTCTCCGTAAATATTCCCGCGTCGAGATCCGGCGAGCATGACGAAGTCGATTGCAAAGAAGGAACTGTCGGTCGCCCCGTGATGGGCGTTCGTGCGAAGGCCGTGGATCTGGATACTGGCGAAGATCTGCCGGCGGGTCAGTCCGGGATGTTGCACGTCGCTGGTTCGAACGTCATGAAAGGCTATATGGGCCGCGACGATCTGACGCGCGACGTCATCAAGGACGGTTGGTATGTGACCGGGGACGTCGCCTATTTGGACGAGGACGGTTTCATCACGATCACCGGGCGCGAAAGCCGTTTTTCCAAGATTGGTGGTGAAATGGTGCCACATATCAAGGTTGAAGACGAGCTAAATGGGCTTTTAGAAGCTGACGAGGAGGGTGGTCCTAAGATCGCGGTGACCGCCGTGCCTGACGCCAAGAAGGGCGAACGGCTGATTGTCGTTCACACCAAGATTGACAGGTCGGTCGATGAGTTGAGGAATGGGCTTTCTGAAGCCGGACTCCCAAACATCTTCATTCCATCTGCCGACAGCTATCTTGAGGTCGACGAGCTGCCCGTTCTTGGCACCGGAAAGCTGGACCTGAAAGGTATCAAACAGATCGCCCTTGACAAATTCGGCCCCGATGCCGAACCGGGCTAACGCAGCGACGCAGCTGGTTCGCTGCTGTCTGCGGCGCCGGCCGTGCCCGTACCGTCCACGGAGTAGATGCGCGAGACCGTTTGCGAGCTTCGCGTTGGGCGCCGTTGCACGGCATCGGTCGACTGTCCCGTGCGACGCTGCAGGGCGCGCCTACCGGCGATGGTGGTCAGTGTCGAGAACTGCTGGCGAACGGGCGGCCTGACCTTGGTCAACCGCTGGGTGAGTTGCTGCAACCGTTGCGGGCGCGTCTCTGCCGCTTGAGTGACTTGGCCGAGGAATTTCACCGACTCGACAAAATTCTGGTCCGCAGTCCTGCCTACCAAAGGGTGCAACGTTCTGGCAAACAGTTCGGCGCCAGCATTGTCAATCTGCAGAAATACGTCTAGACGACTCGTCACGTAGGTGTTGTTGTCTTGGGCTCTGGAATAATTGGACCGCAGGACGAGCACGCAACGGCCGCGAATCAGGTTCTTTAGCAACGGTCCTTCGTACGTTCCATCGGCATACATGACATGCAAGTTCTGGTCGCCGTAGATCAATTCGACGCGACTGTCCGTACCGGCACCGTCGCTGGCATCAAAGACGTAGTCAGCGTTGCGGTTGATCGTGACTTTGGTGATTCCCATTAAGTCCCACATGTTGACAATCACCTCGGGATGTCGCACGAGGAAGACGTACAGATCAGGATCCGATGGGATCACCGTCGGCGGCATTTGGCGATACAGACTCGGGCGTGAGACCACGCTCCACAGTTTGGCATGGGCTTCCTCGGCCAGCTGGTCGAATGGTATCGCTTCGATTGCATCGCGTTTGGCTTGCTGTTCCACACCCCGCTGGGCTCGCGCCGCAGGCAGCTCAACCTGCAATGCGGCGACAAAGCAGATCGCCACCCAAGAGTGGCGCCTCGCCCAACGCATCGAAGAAACGATCTGCGCGTACCAATACTGCTGACGCGTGTCCGGCGCGCAATGTGACATGCTCTCCCCCCAAATAGCATCACACTGGCGGAACCTTGGTAGCCCGTGTGAAAGTCTAACGATCAGTGTGATAATTCGGCCAATTGACAGCTGTGGGCACAGTCAATTTTGTAAACGCGCCATGAAACGGTTATCCACTCGGGTTTTTTCCTGCAAATTCGCTCGAAATTGGCGGTCATCGCAGATGCTATTGCCGTTCGGTTTCCGGAAATGCCCTTGTCGTTGGGCTGGTTAGTCTGCAGAATCCCGCCACGATGAAAAAGCAACTCCATCAGCAGTTGGTCTCGCTGGCCTTGGCGGCTATCGCACTGTTGGTGTTGCTAGCGATGCTGTTACGTTTGGCCCCTTCGCCCTCGCAGATGCTCGCGCGAGGAATCGGTGATGAACTCGACGATGCCACACCCGCGGCGGTTGCGCTTCATTTGACTCAGTTGAAGACGTTGCAGGCCGATGCCCTGCCTGCGTTGGTCGATGCCCTTGGGAGCGATCGGATCGATGTGTCCCGTGGCGCGCGGCATTTGATTGACTTGGAATTCAATCGCTGGCAACAGTTGCCACCAACTGTCGGGTCACAGCACGTCGAGCATTTGGCGAGGCTGCTCGGCACCCACACGTCCGGGTACAACGCGTCGAGCCGCGAGCACGCGCGCCAGTTGGCGTTGCAGATTTTACAATGGCCCATCGACCGTGAGGTCGTTGATCGCACGCATTTGATTGCGACCTGCGAAATCGTGTTGCGGGCTGCTGGTCAAGTTGTCCCACCAGTGTTGGTCAAAGAATCTCCGAATGGGAGGACTCAGGAAGTCTCTGCGACGGGTATTGAAACGAGCGAACAATGGCGTGCTCGCCGCAATCAAGAAGATGCCTCGCTCCGAGTCAACAATGATCTTCCTTTGGGGCCAGGTTTGTATCCGGATTCACCCATCCCACCGCCGACCCAGCCCACGCTTGGAGGCCTGCTTCCACCGGTGGCAGAGGATCAGTCGCATTCATCGGGATTACCCGAGGCCGGTGAGGCGCCGTGGTCGGCACAAGAGCCCACCCAAATCCCGCACGATCCGTCACCGCACACCACGTCGCAGCCGTTGGATGCAAGACTGGAACCACGTCTTCTGTCTCCGCCTTCACCAGAACCGCCACACACGGCACCGATCGCCATACCCAGTGTCGGCGAATTACAAAAAGCAGAGACCATCGCGGTCATGCGATGGTTATTGGTCGACGAAGCGGCGACCATGGCGAGAATCACCTTATCGGAACGCGGTTTCTCGAAGATCCAGATTCAGATCGCCAGGCAGATCGTCGACCCCGATCCGGCAGTCCGGGCGGAGTTGGCCAAGACGCTGCCCAACATTGCGAGGAACGACCCGCGCCCGTGGCTGTTGTGGTTGAGTCGTGACATTGACCCGAACGTTCGCCGGGCGACGGTAGCGATTCTTGCGACCAGTACTGATCGCGACCTGCAAAACCGGCTGCGGGAACTCGAATTGGAAGAGACGGACGAGGGCGTGTTGCGCGTTGTGAGACGCGCTTTGGAACAACGCACACGGGGTTATTAGGTTACCTCAATGAACGGTATCCGGGCTATCCGGATCCCGACGCTGCAGATTCACCGCGGATGCCAAAGTACAGGAAACCGGCGAAGAGGACTTCGGCGCCCATCCACACCAAACGCAGCAAGACCGCCGAGACGATTCCAGCGACGGGTCCGTATTCCGGCACTAGCAGCGTGATGATGACCCATTCGCGCGGTCCCAGCCCCGCCGGGATCAGCGACAGAAAGCCCGCGACCATGGCCAGGCCTGCACACGCCGTGATTAGTGGGATGTCGTGCCAAGGGTCGGTAAGCTGATTGACCGCCGCCGGTGTTGCTTTCAACGTGGCCCACAGGCTGAGTCCCATGAACAGCCATCCCACTGCCATCGTCGACCATCCTATCAACATCAAGCGAAAGTTCAGCCCCTCAAGTGCCGCCTCGATGGCCGGATTCGCTCGGCGCACCTGAAGAAAGCGGACGACGCGCCGAAAAATCGGCGGCAACGTGGGGATGCCCGCTGCCGCGGCCAATCCGAGCGCCAACAGCAACAGGAGGCCTTCGTTGCGAAATCCGATCGCCAGAATTGTAGCGGCCACCACCGCGCCAACGGCCATCATAGTCAGCGTCTCGACAAATACGCTGGTCGCGGCGACCGTCGCATCGACACGGTCGCTCTTGATCAAACCAGTTCGCAGCACCACAACCAACGCCTTGCCTGGAACATACTTTCCGAGATGTCCCACATAGTAGGCACGGATCGTCTGCAACCAGCGCGGATGCTGCCCCATCGCCACCAGTGTGCTGCGCCAGAAACAGCACGCCGGCAATGACCCCGACAGGTAAAAAAGACCGGCCATTGTCAGCCAGCCGTAGTTGAGGTTGCGCAGAGAGAATCCTTTTGCGGTGAATTCTTCACGGGCACCAGCCACGGTGTGCCAGATACCGCCGACGACGAGCGTCAACACGATCACACGAATAGAGACTTTGACCCAGTAAGCCTTGCTCTGGTTGTGCGGTGCGACAGTCGATGGTGCGTCCGGTGGCGGCGAATCGGATGGGGGTTCAGGTGCGTCCATGTTCTGGCCAATCGTGTTCGTGCGTCGTTGAGCTTCGTATTGTGATGCGTGTTCAGTTGCCGAACAATACGAATTGGCTGTGTGATAGAATGCGTTTCGATTCTCTGCTACTACGGTATTCTGGGCTTGGTCGAGGAGACACTCATGTCGCGGTTTGTTTCTTTTTTAGTTTTGCTCGC
>JASLRF010000159.1 GCA_030744095.1 Pirellulaceae bacterium
AACAGCTTGAAGATGCCTTTCTCAACTTGGCTTGGTGCCAATATTCTACGGGACGAAAAGGCAAACCGGAACTGTTCCCCAAGGCAGCCACCACGTTTTCGACGCTTGTCGAACGGTTTCCCGAGGGAAAGTTCGTGGACCAAGCTCTGTTCTATTTGGGGGAATCGCAATACGCCCAAGAAAAGAAGAAAGAAGCAGTCGCTGCCTATAAGCAATTGGTCGACGGTCACAAGAAATCGACGCTGCGATGTGACGCACTTTACGCGATGGGAGTAACGCTCGAGGAACTCTCCGACTATCCCCAAGCGGGGACGATATACGACGTGTATCTGAAAGAGTGTGCCAGCAGCCCATTGCTCACCGAAGTGCGGATGCGAAAGGCAGAGACGATCTTGCAGGCGGGTGACTTGCCGAGCGCGGCGAAGATGTTTGCCGAGGTTGCCGTTGTCGAAGGGTTCGCCGCCGCAGATCACGCAATTTTTCGACAGGCATATTGTGCCGCCCAGCAGGACGAGTTTAACGCTGCCGGCAATCTCTATGCCAAATTGGCTACTGACTTTCCCGAATCTGGCTACGTGGCCACGGCGATGATTTCGGCCGGGCGGAGTTTCTATCGTGGGAAAAAACTTGCCGATGCTGAAAAGTGGTTGCTGGCCTCAATCAAGGCGAATGGCAAAGATGTTGGCGAAGCCGCTCATTGGCTATGTCGCATCCACATCGAACAGGGTGAGCCCGCCAAGGCCAGCAAGCTGGCCGCCACCATCCTGCCCAATGCTGCTAAAAGTGACTTCTATGTGGACCTCAAGCTGGACGAAGCAGACGCGATGTACGAAGTCGCTGAATCTCGGCCGGCATCGCTGGAAAAGTACTTGAAGATCGCAGCTGACCATGCGGATCATCGGTTGGCAGCACAGTCGCTCTATAATGCGGCGTTCGCGGCACTTGATCTCAAGAAGTTTGATGAAGGGCTTGATCATGCTGATGCCCTCGTCGCCAAGTACCAGGATGATGTGTTGGTTCCCGATGCAAAGAGCGTTGCTGCCGAATGTAGCTTGCATCTGACGAATTATGCCAATGCGGAAGAACGGTTTTCGGGACTTGTGGCCGAGCACGCCGATCACGGTGAGATTGAGAATTGGAAAGTACGGCTGGGGTTGGTTCTGTTTATGCAAAAAAAATACACAGAGACCATCGCTAGTCTGGTGCCGATGCTAGGAGTTCTCACCGACGTCGATCATTTGGCGGAAGCCAATTACTACATCGGGTCTAGCCACTTCTTCGAGGGACAACACGCCGAATCGGAGAAGGCGCTCGCTGCCTCGCTGGCAGCAAACTCCAAATGGCGCAAGTCTGACGAAGTGTGGTTGCTGCTCTCCCGCAGCCAACGCTCACGTGGCGAGTTTGCTCTAGCGCGAAAGACGGTCAACCACGTCTTTGCCGACTTTCCGAAATCAAAATTGGTCGCCGAAGCGAATTATCGACTGGGAGAGTATAGCTATGCCGCCGACGATTACCCCGCTGCCTCGAAGGCCTACGCCGAAGTCATTTCCAAGTTTGCTGATTCGCCCTTTGCCGCCTTTGCCATGTATGGAAAGGGGTGGGCCCATTTGAAAGCGATGCAATACCCCGAAAGTGTGGCCGAGTTTTCCGCGTTGATCACCAAGCACGCGGAGCATGAATTGTCACCCGATGCGCACTTCGGTCGCGCGATGTGTCTGCGTCAATTGAGCAGGTACAACGCGGCCATTGCGGACATTGGGATCTATCTGAAGACAGATCTGAAGGACGCGGATAAATCAAACGCCCTCTACGAACGCGGTCAATGCGAAGTCGGTACAAAAGACTATACGGCCGCAGTCGCCACATTCGAGTCCTTACTTGAAGGGGATGCGAAGTACCCCAATGCGAGCGGCGTCTTGTACGAGATTGGCTGGGCCTTGAAAAACAGCAAGAAGGAGGACAAAGCGACGGTCGCATTCGCTCGGATCGTGGCGGAACACGGGGATTCGTCTTATGCTCCCGAAGCGAGCTTTCATGTAGGCGAGAGCCAATATGCCCAGAAGGATTTTACCGCGGCCGTCAAGTCCTACGCGGCATCCAAAAGATCTTCAAAGGTTGCCGAGTTGTCAGAGCAAGCCACCCACAAGCTGGGATGGGCTTACTATCGCCTGGAACAGTACGAAAAATCGTTGGCGCAGTTCGACGAGCAGCTAAAGACGCACGCCAATGGCAAGCTGTTTGCTGACGCGGCATTTATGCGTGGCGAGAGCCTGTTCAAGTCCGAGAAGTTTGCCGAAGCGTTGTCCGCATTCACCGAAGCACGCAAGACGTTGCCTCAGTCGGACACCATGCAGGTGTTGTTACTGTTACATGGCGGTCAAAGCGCCGCTCAACTTGAACAATGGCAGCAAGGTAACGAATTCCTGGAGCCCATCCCGGACAAGTATCCAAAGACCCCCTTGCTGGCCGAAGTGCTGTTTGAACGCGGTCGAACTCGGCAGAATCTTGACCGCCTGGAACCGGCGTTGGAGGACTTCGGGCGCGCGGCTGCGATTTCGAGAACGGGAATCGGTGCCCGATCCCGTTTCATGATTGGCGAGATCGAGTTTCAGAAAAAACAGTACGAAGCCGCCGTCAGCACTTTCCGCAAAGTCATGTATGGCTACGGTGGGGAGAAAGCGATCGAAGAGATCAAGCCGTGGCAGGCCGTTGCCGGTTTCGAAGCCGGTCGTTGCGTGGAGACACAGATCAGTGCGGCCAACGCTCAGGCACGTCCCCAGTTGATTGCAAATGCCAAGAAGTTTTACACCTTTGTCGTCGAAAAGCACGCGGCTAGCCAGTACGCCGCAAAGGCGAAGCAGCGGCTGGCGGATTTGGCAAAACTTACCAATTAACGCCTTCAATCCAACGACATACGTCTTGCCGCGAACTACTATTTGTTTTGACGGAACTACGACTTGACCAGACAATGCAAGGGCAGCGTTATTCCCTGGCGGAAAGACGGAGAGACGCAATGCGAGACCGCAAGCGAAGTTTGGTGTGGTACACCGGTCTGGCGGCCGTTCTGGCCGTGGGAGTGATATCCAGTTGGCCGCTGGCGGAGGTTTTCGCCCAGGGGCCAACAGGCGGAGCGAGTGGCAATGCGGACCCTGAAGGGCTCAATTTCTTTTCACTGTTGATTAAGGGCAGCTATTTCATGTTGCCCATCCTTGTCATGTCACTGCTCGTTGTGACGTTTACGATTGAACGATTCATCGGGTTGCGTCGCGATCGTGTGCTGCCACAGGATCTGATCACCGGATTGGGGCAGTTGGGAGGTCCACAGTCGAGCTTCGACCCCCGCCAGGCATATCGACTTTGCCAACAGCACACGTCCGCGGCCTCCGCCGTGGTACGTGCAATGCTCGTGAAAGTCGGGCGACCGCACAGTGAAGTTGAGCGTGCCGTGGCCGAGGCCAGCGAACGCGAGGCGGGAAAGCTCTACGCAAACGTTCGTTGGTTGAATCTGGCTGCGGCAATCACGCCGTTGATGGGACTCTTGGGTACCGTGTGGGGCATGATTCGAGCCTTCCACGATACGACGCAACTGTCTCCCGGCCAAAACAAGGCGGATTACTTGGCCGAAGGCATCTACGTCGCATTGATCACTACCCTGGGTGGACTGATGGTGGCGATCCCAGCCGCGATTTTCGCGCATTATTTTGAAGGAAGAATTCAATCGCTGTTTCTACAGATCGACGAGATGCTGTTCAGCTTGATGCCGCAGATCGAGCGGTTTGAAGGAAAGGTCCGTTTCGGTCAACAGGCCGAAGATTCCAACGGCGCGACACATGAACGTGGCGCCGTGCCTCCTCCTCCCGTGCAAGAGTCCACGGCCGCTGGAGAATAGGAGCAACACAATGGTGGTCAAACTCAAGACCGGTGCATCCGTCGGCGCGCTCAGCTTGATGCCGCTGTTGGACGTCGTGTTCCTGCTGCTGATCTTCTTTCTGGTCGCGACTCGCTTTGCCGAAGAAGATCGCGAAATGGAGATGCCGTTGCCGGATGCGAGCGAAGCGATGCCATTGACGGTGGCACCCAAAGAAGTGTTCATCAACATTGATGCCGAGGGCCGGTTTATTGTCGGCGGCAAAGAAGTTGAAGTAGCCGAACTGGAGCAGATTCTTATGCGGGCGGCTGCGAATAATCCCCATCAGGCTGCAATCATTCGCGCGGACCGCAACGTCCCGTTTCAGCAGGTCGTGACGGCGGGAAATCTATGTAAGCGGGCCGGCGTCGAGTTTATGGCGAACATTGCGGCCAACGAGTAACGGTCGAGATCCCCACGGAGTTCAAAGGCCCCAGGGAGTGCGAGAACATGGCAAAGAGCCGCCGCGTGATTCGCAGGATCAAGCCTGCTGGCGATGCCGCCTTTGACGAGCAATTCTGGCCCGTCATTCTAGCCGTGTTTGTGCTCGGCGGATTCCTGATGGGCACCGTGCTGGCCTACCTCGATTTCGAAGATCCGCGTT
>JASLRF010000160.1 GCA_030744095.1 Pirellulaceae bacterium
TTGATGGTCGCGATCTGCTGCTCGGTCAGCTTGTTCATCGTCCCCTCCATGAGACTCTCTAAAAATCAACACACACTACGTCTCGGGAGGGTAATCGAAAACACCAAGCAACGGTATGTTATTAATCGGGAGTTGCCTAGCGTCGTAGCAAATCATCCAACTCATATGTTCGTCATGATCCACACGAGTGGGTGGTAACTTGGGTCGACTCTACCGCTGAAGATGTGCGTATTGGAGCTGACATTTGAGAACTACCGATCAAAACCATCAGCAAGCTCAGTACCGAACGTATCTGCGCAAAGCAGAATACCGCTAGCACAACCAGCGCAATTGCGCACACCATCGACGACCTTCATATGCTCGAAAAAGCGCGACACCTCTCTGGTCTTCCAACCAGTTTCACGGTTCTCCTTCTTTTGGCGACCTTCGTGTTGTGGTCAGCTCCGGGCCACACCTCTGAGCTCCGAAGGACAGCCATCGTCAGGGCCGTCGAAGCGACGATTCCTTCGGTCGTCAACATTCACGGTCAAAAAACGAATGATTCAGCAGAAACTTCGGCGCGTGTCAACGGAATGGGGACTGGGATTGTCATCGACGAGCGTGGTTATATCCTGACGAATTACCATGTGGTCGAAGGCGTCGAACGGATCCAAGTTTCGACACGATCAGGCAAGACGGTTCTGGCGCGTTTGGTTGGACAAGATCATGCCACCGACCTGGCGATTATTCGCATCGACGTCGCCACGGGGCTGCCCGTCATCCGAATGGGAACGTCCAACGATCTAATGTTGGGCGAGCCCGTGATTGCAATCGGCAACGCGTACGGTTATCCCCATACGATAACGCGCGGAATCATCAGCCAGTTGCATCGACCCGTTCAGGTCAGTGAAGACCAAAAGTACCTGGACCTGATTCAAACGGACGCCAGCATCAATCCCGGCAATTCCGGCGGTCCATTGCTGAATATTGATGGCGACGTCATCGGAATCAACGTGGCGGTGCGTGTAGGTGCCCAGGGGATTGGTTTTGCCGTTCCTATCGACCAAGCGATCGAAGTCGCCTCACGACTCCTGAACGCGCACATTTCTAAACAGATTCATCATGGCGTCGTCGGCAAGACGGTGGCGACAGAACACAAGACCAAGTTCGTCATCACATCTGTCTCTGGCAATAGCCCTGCCAGCCGTAGTGGGTTGCAACCTGGAGATGTCATCTCGTCGATTGACGAGCAACCCGTTTACCGTCCGTTGGATTTTGAACGCAAATTGCTGGATCATTCGGCCGGCGAGGAACTAGCCCTCGAGATCCATCGCAACGACCAGCCGGTCTCAGTGAATCTGATGCTGGCCAGTTCGACACGGCAGCAGCGCCCGATTTCGCTTTCTCAGCGCATCTGGTCGCAACTGGGATTACGGCTTGTTCCCGCTGGTCAGCAGACGTTCTCGCGCGGCAATTCTCGATATCGAGGAGGGCTGAAGGTTGTCGATGTGCTTGTTGATGGCGTTTCGGCCCAGCAGGGCATTCGCTATGGAGACGTTTTGGTCGGTATACAGAAATGGGAGACTGTCTCGTTGGACAACGTCGCCTACATCCTGGACAGCGATCACGTCAAGCGTGGTTCGCCGCTGAAGTTCTACGTAATTCGCAATGGCGAAACGCTGTTCGGGCACTTGCAAATCGATTGATCACGTTGGTCCGAAGCACTGCCTCGTTGGGTCGTGTCTTATTGACACTGTACCACCCCATTGGCCAAGTTGGCCTTTCCGGCCCATAATCTCTGTTATGGAGCCGCTCATTGTGCAATGGTTGCGAGACCGTTATCCCTTGTCCGACGTTGTGCGCCTCGGGATTGGCGATGACGCCACGCTACTCGACTTATCAAACGCGCCCCGTGCCGTGGTCACGACGGATATGCTCATGGACGGAGTCGATTTCGAAGTCGATCGATGCGGCCCGTCGCGCGTTGGACGCAAAGCACTTGCCGTCAATCTCAGCGATCTAGCGGCCATGGCGGCACGTCCAGTAGCCGCACTTGTTTCGCTCGCTCTGCCACGAACCGCCGATCTAGGATTTGTTAAGTCGCTGTACCAGGCAATGGAGTCGTTGGCGAGCGAATTTGACGTGACGATCGCCGGCGGCGACACGAACTGCTGGGATCAGCCACTGGTCGTCAGCGTGACAGCGATCGGACAGACCACTGCCAAAGGGCCGTTGTTACGCAGCGGCGCCGTTGCAGATGACGAGATCTTGGTAACGGGAGTGTTTGGTGGGAGTATCCTGGGGCATCACTTTGATTTTCAACCTCGGGTTGCTGAAGCGTTGCTGCTCCACAAGGACTTCGAATTGCACGCGGGCATGGATGTCAGTGATGGGTTGTCGCTCGACCTCGCGCGGCTGGCCGAGGCGAGTGGTTGTGGCGCGGAAGTCGATCTCAACCTGGTGCCGATTGCGTCGGCCGCTCACGCACTTGCTGCTCGAGACGGAGAGTCTGCCTTGCAGCATGCCCTGTCGGACGGCGAAGACTTCGAGCTGATTCTGGCGGTTCCCAGTGAGACCGCACGACACCTCCTGGCCGAGCAACCGCTCGGAATACCGCTGACCCGCATTGGCAAGTTTGTGGTGGACGCCGGCCTCTGGCAGCGCCGCGCCTCGGGCGATCGAATTCCGCTGGCACCGCAGGGCTATTTGCATGGAGCGGGCTCATGAGTCCATTCGAATTTCACGCGCCAACTCTTGCACACACCGATCAGCTTGGTGCAGCGTTGGCCGCCGTGCTTCCTGCTGCGACGACCGTCGCCCTTGGCGGCACGTTGGGTGCGGGAAAGACCCGCCTGGTGCAAGCAATTGCGGCGGGTTTCAATGTGCCCAGATCTGAAGTGGTCAGCCCAACCTACGTGCTCTGCCACGAATACGAGGGACGACTTCCAATCTACCATCTGGACGTTTATCGCTTGTGCGACGATGACGAATTCCTGGAGCTGGGGCCGGAAGAATATTTTGAATCGGCGGGGATCACGCTGATCGAATGGGCGGACCGTGTCGTCGACTGCCTGCCTCGCGATCGTCTTGAGATCAACATTCAGATCACTGGCACCTCACAACGCCGATTCGAAATCACCGCGACAGGGGCGCGTGCCGAAGCGATTCTCGAAGCGTTGCAGGCGAAGCTCAAGGTCACAGTATGAACTTCGTCAGGTCTTCGTCCTCGGCCACGGATTGCAGGCGGTCGTCCACGTAGGCCGCATTGACGACGACTTTACCCATCTTCATTTCCGGTGCCTCGAAACTGAGTTCTTCCAGCAATCGCTCCATGATCGTGTAGAGCCTCCGCGCACCGATATTCTGGGTCGACTGATTGACTTGAAAGGCATACGAGGCGAGTGCTTCGATGGCGTCATCGGTAAATTCGATTTGCACACCCTCGGTCTCCATTAACGCAACATACTGTTTGGTCAGCGAACACTTCGGTTCGGTCAGGATGCGCATGAAGTCTTCCTTGACAAGGTCACTCAGTTCGACGCGAATCGGAAATCGCCCCTGTAATTCCGGCATCAATTCACTGGGTTTGCTGCGATGAAACGCGCCGGCGGCAATGAACAGAATATGATCTGTCGACACATAGCCGTAACGTGTCTGAACGGTCGTGCCTTCGACGATCGGCAGCAAGTCGCGCTGAACACCTTGACGCGAGACATCCGCGTTCTTTGAATCGCTGGCGACCACCTTGTCCAACTCATCCACAAAAATGATTCCCAGATTGCCAGCCAGATCGATAGCCGCCGCGTTAATCTTCTCCGGATCCAGCAGCGTCTCGCATTCCTGTTCGAACAACACTTCACGTGCCTCAGCAACGGTCAAATCGCGGCTCGATGTCTGCTTGGGCATGATCTTCTCAAACATACCCTGAATGTCCATGTCCATGTGTTCCACGCCGATACCGCCCAGCATGACGGGAGTCGCCTTCTGTTCGACGGTCAATTCAACGTGGCGCTGATCTAATTCGCCAGTCAGCAACATGGCACGCATCTTCTCTCGCGTGCGCTCGTATTGGTCCATCGAATCGGTTTCGCCGTCATCCGCATTGAAGGCCAACGGTTGCGGTACTAAGAGATCCAACAAACGGTCGTTTACCCGTTGCCTCGCTTCGGTTTCGACATGCTTTCGCTCTTTCTCGCGGATCAGGCCGATTGCATTTTCGACCAATTCTCGCACCATGCTTTCGACATCGCGACCGTAATACCCAACTTCCGTATACTTCGTTGCCTCGACCTTGATGAACGGCGCACCGGTCAATTTCGCCAAACGACGAGCGATCTCGGTCTTGCCGACGCCAGTCGGACCGATCATGAGAATATTCTTGGGCGCGACTTCCGTGCGCATCTCTTCGGACAACTTCTGACGGCGCCAGCGATTCCGAATCGCCACCGCCACGGCCCGCTTGGCATCGGCCTGGCCAACAATGTAACGATCAAGTTCCTCAACAACCTGGCGAGGTGTACGTTCTGGCGGTTGATCCGAGTTTTCGGGCGAACCGAGAAGATTCAACACGCTAACTCCTCCACGTGAATGTTGGTGTTTGTGTAAATGTCGATCGAAGCAGCGATTTCCAACGCGGTCTTGACAATCTCGGCAGCCGACAACTCCGAGTGATCGATCAATGCTCGCGCGGCCGCAATCGCAAAATTGCCGCCCGACCCAATCCCCACAATTCCGTCGGTGGGTTGAATCACGTCGCCAGTGCCACTGACAAGCAGCGTGCATTTGCTGTCGGTCACCGCCATCAGCGCTTCCAGTCGCCGAAGGGCGCGATCGGTTCGCCAGTCCTTGGCGAGTTCAGTCGCGGCGCGCGGGACATTCGAAGGATAGTCTTTGAGCTTCTCTTCAAATCGCTCCATCAGCGCGAAAGCGTCCGCTGATGTACCTGCAAAGCCACACAAGACTTGCCCGTCGAGGAGCGGGCGAATCTTTACGGCGTCTGCCTTCATGATGGCCGTACCTAGCGTAACCTGCCCATCGCCACCCATCGCAACTTGGCCGTCTTTGCGAACCGTCAAGATCGTTGTCGCGTGAAATCTCATGATGCCGTTCTATTTGAAGTGCTCGATGGTTGATCGTTTATCCAAGCCCTTGGGCTGATGCCGGTCTGCTATTCGTCCGCCACATTGACATAGACCTTTAAGGCCGTTTTCTCTTCGACCAACAGCCGCATCATTTCCACGTGGTTGTCCAATCCATCGACGGGATTCGTCAAGATTTTCTCGATGACTCCGGGAAACATGACTTCGCCGAGCGCCATATCTTTGATGCCCGCTTCAAAATGTTCACGATTGGCATTGACCGAACCCAAAAGCAACTTGTTGCCTAGCACCCAATCGATATTTATTTGATCGGTCGGCACTTCCGTGCCCGTGTTGCCGCCCGTAAGGCTGGTCCAGACCAACACACCATTGTGTCCCAACGCGCGCATGGCCTGAAAAGCCATGGCGCTG
>JASLRF010000161.1 GCA_030744095.1 Pirellulaceae bacterium
AACTTTTCTTCCAGAAGATCGGTTGATAGTAGTTGTATTCGTCCTTTTCAGGTTGGGATAGCTTATCGAACAGATGTTCCCGCGGTTCATCTGTTGGCGTGCCGTGCAACTCGTCAAGAATCCGCGATCGCCATTCATTGCGGAGCCCAATCAGAAGGTCACGCTCTTTGTCACTTTCTGGCTGGACCCCCTGTTCACTTATCTGTGTCACTCTAATCTCGTCGGGGCCGAGTGACATGAACGCTGTGTCATATTCTTCTTCCAGCAGGTCGTGGCGGACCTGCTCCAGGACGTAGTCGGAACCGGGGTCTGTTTCCCACACGCCCCAATGGATGTAAACCAACGACATCCCAACGTAATCGCGGGCAATTTGATTGGTTGTCTCTCTCACCAGGTTTTTGCCGATATAGCCAATCCAGTAGAACGCAGAGAAGATCAGCAGCCCCAGGCAAAGTCCAAAGAGAACGCGACACTTGCGTTCAATGTTCGTTTCGCCCAGCGCGCGTTTGACGGTTCGGTAACCCATAGGTGGACACGCATACAAATAGAGAAGTTGATGCTTGCCCGTATTCTATGGACATTCCGAACGCCAAGCCAGTGCATTTGCGTTCAAAGTAACCGTCATGCTCCGCCGAGACGGGCCTGATTCTGACGACGTTAGTACGAAGGCATGCATTGCCATCTGTACCACCGCCCGCGTGCCCGGCTGATCACGGCAGAGCGTGATGGCTACTTTTTGGCACGACAGTAAATGACTGGCGGTTCCTAGAGCATGTCGCTGGGGTCCACATCCACGACCCATTGCACTTCATCTGGCGTCTTCAGATCGTTGATGGCTGCCTGAACGGTGTCGTGAAGTGCGCGGGGCTGCGCGCAAAGGAGTAACAGGTGAAAGCGAAACCTGCCTCGCAGCTTGGACAATGGGGCCGGGGCAGGGCCCAGCACGCGTACGTTGGCCTCACGCCTCTCGCTTTCTGCGCGCAGCCGATCCGCAATCTGTTCACCAAACTGCTCCGTGATGGTCTCACTTTCGCCACGGAGGATGATCCGCGCCATATGGCAGAACGGTGGATAGCCATGTTCTTGGCGAATTGGGATTTCAACCGCCGCGAAGCGATGATAATCGTGCTGCATGGCGGCGACGATGGCTGGATGGTCGGGGCTAAACGTCTGCACCAAGACTCGACCGCCGCGCTCACCACGACCCGTGCGACCAGCAACCTGCGTGACCAATTGAAACGTCCGTTCGGCCGCGCGAAAATCAGGGAAGTGCAGGGCGGTGTCCGCGTTGATCACACCCACCAGTGTGACATCGGGGAAATCAAGCCCTTTGGCAATCATCTGTGTCCCCACCAGGATCTGAACTTCGCCAGCCCGAAAACGGGCGAACGCCTCTTCGTGACTGCCATGTCTCTGCATGGTGTCACTGTCCATTCTGAGACACTGGTAATTTGGAAAACGACTCCGGACTTCGGCCTCTAAACGTTGCGTTCCCAGACCCGCATAGCGAATGCCCTCGAAGTTACATTCCGGGCAGTTCGTGGGCGCGATAATTTGATAGTCGCAATAGTGACAGACGGCTCTCTCGCCCTCTCGGTGATGTGTCAGGGCAATGTCGCATTCATTGCACCGAACCACATGTCCGCACGCATTGCATTGGATGCTCGTCGAAAAACCACGGCGATTCAGCAACAGAATCACCTGCCCCTGTTGCTCCAAGGCTTGCTTCATGGCCATCTGCAGCGGCCGGCTGATCGCGCCGCGCGAACCGCGATTCTGAAACTCCGTCCGCAGATCGATCACGGCCACATTGGGAAGGGGCCGGTCAAGCACACGGCTGGCCAGTTCGACGAGGCGGAAAGATCCAGTTTGCGCGTTGTGCCAACTCTCCAAAGATGGCGTTGCCGATCCTAATACAACTGGGATATTCTCGAGTTCCGCTCGCTGACGGGCGACGCAACGCGCATGGTAACGTGGAACGGAGTCTTGTTTGAATGAGGCGTCGTGTTCTTCGTCGAGCACGATCAGACCTAAATGCGGTGTGGGAGCAAACACAGCGCTCCGCGCCCCGACCACGACCTGGATTTCTCCCCGAGCGATGCTGCGCCAATGCCAGTGACGTTGCGTAGGGCTCAGATGGCTGTGCAACACGGCGATGCGATCGAAACGAGCGCGAAACCGGGCAACCGTCTGCGGCGTGAGGCTGATCTCGGGAACGAGCACGATGGCCTGTCGCCCAAAACTGATGACCTCTTCGATGGCTCGCATGTAAACTTCCGTCTTGCCACTGCCGGTGACACCGTGGACCAAGATCGTGTCATTCGATTGAGCGCGAAGCACTTCAAGAATCTCATCCAGCGCCCGCTGCTGGTCAGCATTCAATTGGGGCGGTGCTGCAGATTGGAGCGGCGCCACATCGTGATCCCCTTGTTGCAGGCGGACCGTTTGGCTATTGACCAACCCTTTTCGCATCAACTGGCGAATCGGGGCTGCTGTGCAGCCGGCCAGTTTCCCCAGATCAGCGATCGAGATCGGTTTGGTCGAACCCGCGAGGCATTTCAAGGCATGAGCCTGTTTCGGCGGGAGCTTTAGTTGCGTCAGTCTGGCGGTGACGCTGGTCGGCACATGCAACAGCACGACTTCACGCGTCCCCGCCTGCCCACGAACTCCCGCTGGGATCACTGCCTCCAACACCTGGCCCCAAGGGCAGAGGTAGTATTTGGCCATCCATTCAGTCAGGGCCAGCATGCGTGGAGAAGCCAGCGCCTGATCATCAACCACGGATCGTACCGGTTTCAGACGATACGACCGGGCACGGCTTGCCTCGGTCGACTCATTGCGAAGGCCGACGCAATACGCTTCCAAGGTGCGATTGCCTCGTCCCAGGGGTACTCGCACGCGACGGCCCGGTTCGATTTTGCCCAACAGTTCCGGGGGAGCCAGATAATCAAAAGGACCGAACGGCGCCGCAGCCAATACGACCGTCGCGATCGATCGCTCAGCCTCGTCGTCCAACTCCCAGGGAGTTGGATCGGACTCAAACAGGTTCTGCTGTTTTTCTGTCATCGGCTCGTGCCAGCTCGGCTCATCCAGGACAATGAGCTTCGGCCGGCGTGTTACGGAGACGCACTTGTTACGGAGACGCTGGGTGTTACCATCGGTGGACGAGGCACCTGAACGCATGAGTGGTGTGTCAGGATGCACCGATGCATGTCGCCGGTGACCGTCAGTCTACCAATTGACGAGGCCAACAACACATGGTGGGTGTACCGGAGGCGATTCGCAATGAGGCTGTGAATTGTTCTACTTGGTTGAAACTCGGTAAATCCACAACCTAACGCGGCAGTGCCGCAGCCAAAGAGGGAGCATGCCCGTATTTGGTATGCTCCCCGACCAACCTGCGGTCGGTGCCCGTCGCTCACGAAACATGCACGCACCGAGCGCGCATGTCCCAAAGCTAGACTCTAACCCCTGTAAAACGCACGGGTATGATCTTTACGACCGCCCGACGGCAATAGAGAATTCGGTGACCGACTGCTAAACTATTTGGCAACGACCCGCGGCGGCCTTTAACCCACTTCGAGCACTATGCGTCTTGGCATCTTCGGCGGATCCTTCGATCCAATTCATTATGGGCATCTGTTGTTGGCCGAAACGTGTCGCGAACAGAATTGCCTGGACCAGGTCATTTTTATGCCCGCCGCCGTGCCGCCGCACAAGATCCGGACAATGACGCCTCCAGAAGCACGCATCGAAATGCTGGAATTGGCGCTGGGCGGCCATCCGGCGATGCATGTCTCGACACTTGAAGTCGAACGCGGTGGAGTCAGCTATACGGTCGAGACGTTGACTCGCCTACGGCAGGATTACCCAGACGAAAAGTTGTTCTTTCTGATGGGTGCGGATTCGCTTGAGGATCTGCCGACGTGGCGCGAGCCAGAGCGGATTTGCGAACTGGCTGTCCCGTTGGTCGTTCGGCGGGCTGGAGCCGCCGAGCCGGATTTTGGCAAGTTGGCGCATCTGGTTGATGCAGAACGCCTGGGCGAAATTCAGGAATGCCAGGTGACAATGCCGGTCATGGAATTGAGTAGCACCGATATTCGCCAACGTGTTGCGGCAGACAAGAGTATCCGATATCGGACACCGAGGGGCGTCGAGATGTACATTCGAGAGAACGGACTCTATTCCGCGGACAGCTGAATCGGAGCAGATGGATGATCCAGTTCAAGGACTTCGTACCGAAGATGATCGCGACGCCTCGGCTGTTCAAGGCGGGCGAATACGAGTCGTTTGACGCCGCGCTGGCAGCCGCAAACCACTGGATCGAGGAACATGAGATCCACCTGATCAATGTGGAAACTGTTGTGCTGCCGAATATCTGGAGCCGTTTCGAAGAAGGATCGGCCGACGTCGCCCTTGGCACCAGTGGCGAAATGCCCAGCCATTGGCACCAATTCATACGGTGCTGGTACCGATCGAGTTGAAGAAAGTCCACCGTTCTCCGATTCGCAGCGGCCGAACTACCGCTTTCGATCCGCCGTAAATTCGCGATCATCAGACGAAGACTACGCCGCGCGGTGTGTTCCTAGGAGCTTTTGCATCGGCGCCTCGAGCTCTAAGAGATGAACTCCCGGATCATCTTGCAACGCTTCGGCCACTTGCTCGAGCTGCTCGGCGGTGGATACCGCCAAGTCGATGAACATCCACTTGCGCCCACCAAATTCACAGGCGGTGCAACCCTGGCCTCCCAGCCATTCATACCGAATCCCATATCCCAGGCGTTCGGCGACCGTCAACACTTGCTCTAACAACTCGACTGTGTGCATCCCAATGCGTCCACCTGCATCCCAGCTTGTCCAGTTCACCAACTCCAGTGATGAGAATCCATCGACTGCGGATTATAGCGGCTTCGGCTTTAGTCGCCCAGCTTGATCCGACGATACCATGTTTGAACCTAAATTACTTCTCTTAAACGAGTTAAGACATGCCTGTCGGGTAAAACAAACAGGACAATTGATTCCGGTAAGTGAGTCAAATTGGAGTTTTCAACACCGTCTTTACCGGTTGGGCACACTTCGAAGACATCCTTGGCGCGATTGAACACCCATGAGCATGAGCGGGAATAACGAGCAACTGAGTGCGGACGAGCAAATCGAGAATCTGCGTCATCAGCTGATGGAAGCACAGAAGATGACGGCGTTGGGCGAACTTGTGAGCACCACGACTCACGAATTCAATAACGTCCTGATGACCATCATCAACTATGCCAAAATCGGTATGCGTCGTAAGGACGACGAGAGCCGCAAGAAGGCATTCGAAAAGATTTTGGCGGCGGGAGAGCGCGCGGCTAAGATCACGAATTCGGTGCTGGGCATGGCGCGAAACCGCTCACAGTCGTTTGAGCCGACTGAACTGGAAACACTGATCGAGGAATCTTTGGTGCTGCTGGAACGAGAGTTTTCGAAATACCGCATTCGTGTTGAGCGGCAGTTTGGCAAAGTCCCGCGTGTGCGAGCCAACGGAAATCAGATTCAGCAAGTGCTATTGAATCTCTTCATTAACGCGCGGCAGGCGATGCCGAAAGGCGGCCAGGTGTTGCTTCGCTTGGAGCACGACGCTGAAGGTGACATGGTCAACATCATCGTTCGCGATTCCGGCGCGGGGATCCCGCCCGAAAAACTACCCCGAATCTTCGAGCCTTTCTTCAGTA
>JASLRF010000162.1 GCA_030744095.1 Pirellulaceae bacterium
TCGCAGCTTATTCAAAACCCACGCCAGGATCGCTTCAGGAGGATATTGGCGACCGCCGAGGATCTGGTCGAAAACACGTTGCCCGACTTTGCGCTTGGCACATTCGGCGACCTGGCTGGCGTCCGTGGCAATCGCCTTGACGGCTTCCTTACCGACGACAATTTCTGTTTCGTCAAAAAACACCGCGCTAGGCGTCAGCTTCTCACCTTCGGCATTATCTAACGTGAGAGGGCGACCCAAGTCGTCCAAGATGGCGATGGTCGAAAAGGTGGTACCCAGGTCGATGCCGATGGCAAGTCGTTTGGCGATGCTCATGATCTCCTGCGATATGTGGCAGCTGGTGGGACATGCGACACTGTGTGGATTTTCACGGTTGATCGCAGTGAGGAAACTCTGTCGACTGGCGAAGCGGTCGTGAAACCGAATGTTGAAACCTAGATCTTAGCACCCACAGACGCGGTTTAGAACGGGTTCTTCCGATCATTCACGGTCATTGAAACGCGTTGCGAAGTCTCAGCGTGTTACGTGGTCGTCGCCTCTGGCAGGGATTGAAAGGCGTCGAAGAAAGTTCGTCAAAAAGAGTGGCCCGACACGTCGATGAACAGAAATGCATGGATGGCGTGTTTCCTCACGGATGTTGCAGCTAGACCAAATTCGAGGAATCGCCATGTCGGTTGAGTCAATACATCATTTAATTGCGTGCACTTTTGTCTTGATGTGGGTGATGATTGGACAAATCACCATGCAGCACCGCAAACCCACGGAGAACGAAACTGTCCATCGGCGATTCGGATGATTCCCAAGCTTTCAGACCTGACGGAGTTGTTCTTGCTGACCGCAAGGACTGACTCAGGCAGACTTCTGAACAGCTCTTCAAACGTCCGCGACTTCGATAGTACCGCTACTGGTCAGCGCCCGTCTTCCAGGCGACAGTCTTGTCGCCAGGCGCGACCGAGTCCAACCCTGCGCCGTCAATCAGCTGTGCGGCGGCTGCTCCGGCGACGGATTTGAGCACTTTCATATGCACTGCGACGGCTTTCCCCACCTGCGTCTTGTGGTAAACCTGAATTCTGGTGCCGGCGGGAAGCGACTCCTCTTCCAAGAGATCGACTTGGACGACACCAGTTTTGACGTCAATTGCAGCAATCTGCCCTCGAACCTTCTGGAAGACCGGTGGAAGCGTCGACGTTGGCAGCGGTACCTCTGCTGCCTGCACGATTTCCAACGGCTTGGCTGGCCGTACCGGTTCGATTTCCTCCGAGTCCTGATCCATCGGATCACGCACTTCCGCGGGCGTGTTCCCGACCGGCTTGCGCTCGAAAGACAAACTTTCGATTGGCAGACTTTCGACGGACAAACTCTTGATTGGCAATCCCTTGACCGCTGGTACCGCCATTTTCGTGACGTGGTTTACGCGACGCGCGGCAATCAAGGGTGGGTTGTCTGGTGCACCTACGTGTGAATTGGCTGGGTTAGAGTCGGTCATTGCCAGTGCCGAAGCACGAGATGGTGGCGTTTGGAAACTGCGTCGCCGGGACTCGCCGGAACTAGCATGTCGAGTCAATGCGAGGAGATCTTTGGTCGTATAATCACGCTCTTGTTCGTGCCGTGGGGGATGGATCCACGCTTGATTCACCGCGGGAGGTGACGGCGGATAAGGAAGCGAATTTGCGCCGGCTTCCGGTAGCCTCGTTACCCGCATCTTCGTCGCGGGCTGTTGCCGTCGTCCAGCCGGTGGTGGGAGCTGGGCCTGCGGCTCGTACCGTGGTGCCGGCGCGGTGGTTTGGACCGCTGGCGACTCGAATTCCTGCTCGACCGGCGGGCTTTTCTTGATCTTCAGAAGCCGCCTCACCAGTGACGAGAGCGTCGTCTTCTCTTGGGCTCCAGCAACATTGGTTAGGCCGGCATTGGCCAGGACGAGCAGAACGATGCCAACGGAGGTAGCACGTCGCATATTCCAAGACTCCATACAGGTCGCTGCATTCCACCGATTCTCCAAACAGAATCGGCATAATCGTTGCAACCGTTAAGTTTTATTGGCAGCCATCAGAAGATTCTTCTCGAATGCACTGCAACGAGCTAGCACGCACGGCCGAAGAAGCCCCCCGTTGGTGCGTCTTAGACCCACGCCCTACGGCCGTTCACAGCCATACGACCTTGAAAGGCCCCGCCGAACGTGGGCCGGTCGGGAGACCGGCCCGCAACGAGTTGTTTCATGTAACCGACCCGCTTTGCGGGGCAAGCCAAAGTCGCGGCCTATGGCAATGGTCGATTGCTGTGTGGAAACAGAGCAGAACCGTGCAGGTGCCTTTGACCTCGAAGAGAACACTGATCAGCGAGGAAACAGATTTTTCGCTGGCGCATCGGTTTTACCCAATCCACTGGCCTCAGGCGAAAGGAACGTTGGCGAACTTGAAAGCCTTCAGCTGCCGATCGTCTTGGGACCACCCTTGCCGACGACTCGATCGTATTTTCCGTCGTCCGACTTGACGTATTTCGTAAAGCCCAGTTTCTCCAACTTGTTGTCGTCAGCCAGAGCTCGATCCGCTTTCATCAGCGATGAAGCACCGGAGATCTGGAAGGGCTGGATCACGCGGCGGACTGGTTGATTCGTCTCCGGGTGTTCCTTTATTGGATCGTCTGACATCGGTTGCACCAATTCAAACCGTTCACCTGCGGATCCGTCTTGGTTGATCACTTCGTAGACGTAGGTCGGCATTCTTGCACCTTAGATCTCTTTCTTATATGACCACCAACGAACCTGCTTCCGTCGCCACCTGCAGGCTTTGTCCATCTCGAATTCTACACCAAGGATCGGCAGCGTGCTCAGAGGAATTGCACTCATCGGACCGGGACGCATCACGATGACAGGAGCTGTCCACACGGAAATCCGAAAAACTCTGCAACTTCGGTGTAAACAGCAGAATCGCCAAGGATCAATTCAGGAGATGAGAGGCTCTGTTTCGCACGGTTTTTGACTGGTGATCCAACAGCAATTTCAATTCACCAGGCTCGCTTGCCAGGCGCGACGACTCCACGGCCTTCAGCAGTGCCAACGCACGAGTTTCGGTCCGCATCAGTGCTTCGACGGCAAGTTGGCGGTTCCTCGGCGAGAGCCTGGCAATGGCCTGAATCAACGGTTCAATGATCTGATCGGATTGAATATCTGAGAGACCGCTAACGGCGCCCATTTGAAGTTGATTCGGCGACCCTTCGGTCAGGTAATTCACCAGATGCGAACCGCGCTGATCCCATCCCGCCATGGCGATCATACGAAGTGCATCGTAACGGGTTCCCATTCGAACGGTTTCATCGTCGGCCATGGCCGCAGCCAGATTGAGCGCACGCGGCCAACGGCGGGCGATGGAAGGCGTGCCGGCAAGGATCTCCGCAATTCGAGTGTCGGGCCAGTTGCCGATTTGCGTGAGCCCATTGATGATGCCACCGCCAACGACGACCGCTTGCCAATCCAGTAACGGTTGGTCAGCATGAGGCAGGCTGATGTCGAGCAGATCGCGAATCTCGCCTCCGTCATTGCGTTTTGCCACCGCCAAAGCAACGCGCCAAATCCACGGCATCCGACGATATGTTTCCAGCTGGTCATCCGGCCTCAAATCTGCGACGAGCCGCGTGATGATCACAGGTCCCATCCCCGGCCGCTGGTCGATCACTTGCGACCGACGTTCGACCGACTGTGCTCCATCCAACAAGAACGGAGCAATCTCCGGTGGGCGGCGCGGCAGCGGCAAGTCGCCGACGGTTGTCGCGATGAACTGCGTTGACTGGCCCGCCGGTACAAAACGCACTTCACGCAGATCGAACAGCGCTTGCTTCGTTAGTGGCCCGTCTGAGCGAACCGTGATCACGTACTGGCCCTTATCCAGTTCGACTGTGCCAATTTTGTACTGGCGATAACGATCCCAGCCTCCCGTCCCCATGACCGCTGCCGAAAGTTCCGTCGGCAGACCGTCAATTCGAAAACGGTTGCCCTCGGATTCGTGCGCACACGCGGCATCAACGTACACGTCAAACCGACCAACTTTCGCTAGTGTGACACGCCACGAGGCTCGGTCCGTGCGAGAATGCCAATAGCCGATATTTTGGAACGGCGCTTCAAAGACGATATCGTCGCCACGGATCTCTGCGTGCTTTGCCGTCAGGCAGAGCGCGCCGTTGGCATCGAGGGTAACAACCTTCGGTTGATTTCCGGTAAGTTGTTTGGGTGGCGAACGAAAGCCAAAAACGTAGGCGATGACGTCGGCCATGTCCTGGAGTGACACCTCTTTCTCAAGTCCCTCGGGCATCACGGACAGCTCCGACGAACGAATCTCTTCCAGGTCATGACGAAGGATGAGGTGCTCTTTTCCGCCTGATTCACGCAGCCGGATCGCTGTCGAAGTCTCTTCCACCAGAAGTCCCGTGGCGGCCCGTCCATCCTTTCGCAGCGCCGTCCAGGCGATGTAGCGGGCATCGACTTCCCGGTTTGGATCGAGGATTGTCGTGAGCAGCCACTTCGGGTCGTGATTTGTCAGCGCCATCAGATTCGGACCGACAACGTGTCCATGATCTGCGATCTGGTGGCAGGGCGAGCAAGTCTTTCTAAAAACCGTGCGACCTCGTGTCAGGTCTCCCGTCATGCCCAGCGCAGGATCATACGATGTCAAGAGCTCGGCTCGGCTGGGTGTTCCCGCGCTCTGAAACAGCTCGGAAGCCTTCGCGCGTATATCCGCCTGGCCATGCGCGAGCAGCCGTTGCTGACGGCTGGCATCGAAGGTCGTCTGCCGCACGCGCCCGGACGCGATGTGATCGAGCAACCTGCGCGTCCAGTCGTCGCGGCTGAGCAGCGCGTCGAGCATCGCTTGGCGCGTGCCGGCGCTGGCAGAAGGGAATCTGGTGACTAGCAAATCCGCGACCTGGGATCGACCGGTTCGGGAAAGGGCCATCACCGCTGCCTGTTGAATTTCAGTGGAATAGCGAGCCGAGATAAGCGACACCACACCAACCGCCACCTCGTCCTCCGTTATTTTGACGGGCGCATTTTCCGTAGCGCCGCCAAGCAACTGTTCCGTCACCGACCCGCGCCTTCTGCCGAGAATTGCGAGTGCCAGCTGAATTTGCGAGGCAGCTGCATCCGAGCTCGCCACAATCTTGGCTGCCGTCGCGTGTGAGGCCTGCACTAGGCCGCGCCAAAGTTGGCATTTCCTGGTGAACTGAGCTAGTTTTTGGAGGGCAGTTTTGTTTCACTGTTGCCAGTCAGTGAAAATCGTCTCCCAGGGATGGATCACGGAGGGTGTCAAGATTGCAACGCAAGAAGT
>JASLRF010000163.1 GCA_030744095.1 Pirellulaceae bacterium
ACCATACGTCATCGTGCAGATGGTTGTCAGTGCTGGCGTTGGGTTGGGGATGTCGCTAAAAAAAAGTGCAGCTGACGTTACCAGCAGTAGCGCGTACAGGCCAATCATGCGATCCACCACAACCGTGGCCACCGCCTCGGCGCGGCGGCCAGGCTGTTCATGGGCGATAAAGAACGCTTTAAAGAGATCGCCACCGACGGCGCCGACGGAGACGAAGTTCAGCAAGTAGCCCAGAAAGCCCAGGCGAAAGGCATCACGCAGGCGGAAGGGCAAGTTGATCGTGCGGACCAGCAAATACCAACGCAGGAACGTAGTGCAGATCGCCACAAAAGAAAGTCCAAAGGCGGCGGCGAGCAGCGTCCAGTTCTTGGGCCGGTTACGCAACTCCTTGAATTGCTCGGGCTCGACATTGGTCAGCAGCCACAGAATGATCCCCAGCGGGATCACAATTTTTAGAAATCCAATCAGGTAGCGTTTCACGTGGCCCCTTCGCGGGTCGTTTGGTCAGAGCGTACGGCGGCCTCCAAAACGGCGACCAGCTAAACGCGGGCTTCGCAAGTTTAGGCCGCCGCGTGCGGAAAACGTAAGGCCCATTGCCTGGAAGCCCGTAAAATTGCCCCACATTGGCACAATTTGAGGTGAATCGCGCAGAAACCTACGATTCGACCAAGCCCGTCGCGCCCTTGACGGTTTTCGAGGCCAGTGTTAGTTTTCCTAGTTAGTCGGGTAATGCCGACCACCAGTGGTTTTTAGTGGTGAGAAACTGTACAACTTGCCGACGAAGACCGGTAACATCATCGGGGGATTAGCTCAGTTGGGAGAGCGTCTGGCTGGCAGCCAGAAGGTCATCGGTTCAAGTCCGTTATCCTCCACTATCAGCTTTCACTGGCCGCCTTTGGGCGGCTTTTTCTTGCGCTGTAAACATAGCCAGGCAGCAATGTTGTGGCAAATCACGACTCACGGATTGAACTTCCCTCCGGACGTGGTCGGGAGACCGGCCCACAACGTGTGTTTGTGGTCTTGTGTTGAGATTGACCAAGGAACCGCGAATGAACGCCAAGGGACACAAATCAACGCATCCAATTAGCGTTCATTCGCGGTTCTACATCTCTGCGCCTACGACATCTCTGCGCCTACGACGACCTGGAAATCTCCTGCCACCTGTGGTCACCGCGCATTATTGCATCTTCAATTTAAGATCGATCCGTTTTCCATTGCGTGACACCTTGACCGGCAATTGTTGGCCGGGCGTGGTCTTTTGCAAGACGTAAGCCAACAGTTGACTTTCCGTCATGGCGTCCGTTCGTCCATCAAATGTCACGATGATGTCGCCTTTCTTGAACCCTGCGCGGTGGGCGACGGCGTGTGCACCGTACATTCCCGCGTGCTTTACGCGGAGCGCCAGTTCTGTCTTGTCGATTTTTGCTGCCGCGCGATCGTCGTCGGAAACCGATTCCAAGAACAGGCCACCCAACGCCATTCGGCGCAGATCCCATGTGCTGGTCCGCCACGAAATGTCTCCCCGGCGCCACCCGTCGGACAGCGTTAGCTGCAACGGAATCACACCACCGCCACGGCGAACTACGGTTTCGATTCGCGCTGCCTCCGTTGCATTATGCAGCACCCATTGGAAATCGGCGGCCGAAAGCAACGGTTGGCCGGAAGCCCGCAGCAGCTCATCACCCGGTCGGAATCCAGCCTGATCCGCCGCGGAACCAGGAGCGACCCGAGTCACGGTGGCTCGCTGCTTGGGATCCAACGACAAGCCAACCACGTTCGGATGCGGCCAGGGATAGAGGATCGAATCCGGGATCGGTTTCTTGGCAGCACGCAGAACTTCACGTTGGGCGTCGTGAATCTGATGGCAGTGCATACAGCTTTTCGCGACGGCGCCCTGATAATCTAAAGTCGCCTTGAATCGGGAAAGCGTAGGATATTCTTCGGGTACCGCGATGGTGGGTCTCGCTCCCGTTTTGGCCAGGAGCGATGGCCGCAAGGCGGGATAGCGCTGATGAATTTGCAGGGCCGCCTCTAGAGATTTGCGGAACCCTTCCAGCGAAATATCACGCGTCGCTTCTTGTTGGCTCGATCGCGTGCCGTATCGACCGTAGATCGTCTTGTCGGCGTTCATGAAGAAGGCCGCAAATGTCAGGTCGAAATCGAATTGAAAGAGCGCCAGGTCCAGTGCGTTAGCCTGCACGATGCGCACACAAACGAACTGCTTCATTAACGCTTCTACACTTTTGTCGTGGCGGACAACCTGCCCGTCAAAGCCTTCGCAGGCCTGTCACGGTATTCACCTGAAAACGATTAGCAACGGTTTTCCAGTCTGTTTTGCTTCGGAAAAACCTCTGGGAAGATTGTTGTAAATCCAGAGGCCGCCCTCTGCGATCTCGTCCCGATCCGTGCGGACTTTTTCGTCACGCGTTTGCGCATAAGCCGTGGCCTGTGCAAGTGCCAGCACGAACATCGTGGCGAGTGAGAAGATGTGACACTTCATAGCCGTCTCTCCAAATACCGTTTCTCCGGTGTATCCAAAACCATCGAACGCCGACGGTAGCACGATCCGACGCGCCCGTGCAAAGCAACCTGCTCAATCACGCTTCAACGACTTGCCGGAAACCTGCTCGGCCTGGCGAAAGCCCTCGCGCCAACGGGCGCTCGTGAGTTCTGCTTGACCGAAGTAATCTTCTTCGTTAAACAACAGCGCGGGATCACCTGCTAAGCGACCATTCGAATCGACGTACGCCTTTACGAGATACTTGCCTCGCGGAAGCGTGGCAACCTGCCGATCGAGAGCGGGCGAACTGTCTTTGGCCATCGATATCAACATGAAAAAACCACCGTTGACCAACTTGCGTGGTGTTACCGTCCCCTGGGTGAACGCCACGGGCTCGGCGCCCCAAGCTTCGTCTTGTGCGTTCTGATTGTAGCAACTCGGCCAGCGCCGGGCTTCAGAAATCTGTAGTTCTTCGTTTTTGCCACGGTCACGTGTTGTGCCACGTCGGCGAATCACTGTTGTGGCATGGTCTCCCGACCGTGCCAGGTTGGCGAATCACTGTTGTGGCGTGGTCTCCCGACCGTGCCGCCCGAACGTGGTCGGGAGACCGGCCCACAACACGGGGTCCGAGTTTCATTCGCAGACAGTCCGCTCACCAGTCGAGCTGGATTCTCGTTATACTGACAGCCTGTTGATTCTCATGCATTGAGCAACTGTAGACCGCGAACAAGCGAAGCGAAGTTCCAGCAATGTGTCAAAACAAGTGGTTTCCATCGCCGGAACTGCGTCGCTGACGCTCCTTGTTACCGGCCTATGCGAAAATCAAGTCGGATCGCGAAGGCCTGACGCGGCGAACCGATCCGTGAACTGTTGTAGAAGACTATGGGTTAGGAGGCAAAATCCAATGCTGAACAAGACTAAACAGAACGAGGTCGACGTGACAAATTGCAGACGGTTCTCGAGGACTTCCACCGTGGCAGTGCTGATCGCCGTCAGCACGATCACATCCGCTTTTTCCGCCGAGCCAGTTGACGTTGGTAGTCGGCTGGAATTGTTTGTGGACGATCACCTGATTGGCGAAATCGATGGCGACGTCCGCCAGCAGCTGCTCAGGCCCGAACCGAAAGAGGTTGTCTTCACGGCAGACGAACCGTGGGAGGGCAACACCAGTGGCTACTACAGCTATTTTCAAAACGACGACAACTACTGCATGATCTATCGCGGATGGCAGCACGACGCGCAGAAAAAGGCCGCACACAAGGAAGTGACTTGCTACGCCGAAAGTAAAGACGGCATCCACTGGACAAAACCGAATCTGGGTTTGTTCGAATGGAACGGATCGAAGGATAACAACATTGTCTGGTTGACGCCCGGAACACACAATTTCACCGCGTTTCGAGATGACAACCCAGCGGCACAGGCCGACTCGCGGTACAAAGCATTTGGCGGCGGGCGCGGCGGATTGCTACCGTTTCAATCGCCCGACTGCAAGCGATGGAAGTTGATTCAGGGCAAGCCGGTGATCACCAACGGCGCATTCGATTCGCAGAACCTCGCCTTCTGGGACACGGAGCGCGGCGAGTATCGCGCCTATTGGCGTTACTTTGGCAATGGCGTGAGAGCGATTCGTACCGCGACCTCACAGGATTTCATCAACTGGGAGAATGAAGCGGACCTGACCTACACCAAAGGCACGCCGAACGAGCATCTCTACACCAACGCCATCGGGAAGTACTTTCGTGCGACGCATCTCTTCATCGGTTTTCCCACGCGTTATGAACCGAAAAGCCAGCAGGTCGAACCGATTCTGATGACCAGCCGCGATGGGCAGACCTTTCACCGCTACGCAGACGCCGTGGTCCCCCGTACGGCTCCGCAGGACCGCGACCACAATCGCAGCAACTACATGGCGTGGGGCATGTTCCAACTGCCCGATAAGCCGAAGGAGATCTCCGTCTACGCCACGGAAAACTACTACGAATCCACACCTGGGCGCGTGCGGCGATTCGTCTATCGGGTGGACGGTTTTGTCGCCTTGCGGGCCGGCAATAATGGCGGCCAGGTGACAACCAAGCCGTTGCAATACAAGGGCCGTCGCCTACTACTGAATTACGTTGTCAAAAATGGCGGTGCGCTGGTGATCGAAGCAGTTAACGAATCGGGAGAGGTGATCGGGAAATCGAGACCCCAGGACGGCGACGCTGTGGATGCCGCAGTGACCTGGGAACAGGACCCCAACTTCAGCCAGGGTGTGGTTCAACTGCGATTCACGTTAAACAACGCAGACCTGTATTCGCTCCGTTTTGATTGAAGAAGCCCGCAACCTGGGTCAGTCGCCATCTAGGCCGCGCCAAAGTTGGCATTTCCTGGTGAACTGAGCTAGTTTTTGGAGGGCAGTTTTGTTTCACTGTTGCCAGTCAGTGAAAATCGTCTCCCAGGGATGGATCACGGAGGGTGTCAAGATTGCAACGCAAGAAGT
>JASLRF010000164.1 GCA_030744095.1 Pirellulaceae bacterium
ACTTCTTGCGTTGCAATCTTGACACCCTCCGTGATCCATCCCTGGGAGACGATTTTCACTGACTGGCAACAGTGAAACAAAACTGCCCTCCAAAAACTAGCTCAGTTCACCAGGAAATGCCAACTTTGGCGCGGCCTAGACTACGTCTTACGAACATTCCCGCGGACCAGGCAATGTCGTGCTGATTGTCCTGCGGCATGAAAATGTAACCGAAGTGTTCACCGGGTTCGGTGAGAAAGGGAAGAAAGCGGAAGTGGTCGCCATGGATGTGCTCGATCAAGCGAGGCGATATCTGGCCCACGACGTTCCTGTCGGCCAGTACCTGGCCGACCAGTTAATGTTGCCGTTGGCGATTAGCGCTCACTTCGGCTGTGGTGGCGGTGTCTATCGCACGGCGTCGCTGTCAGGACATTCACAAACGCACCTTGACGTCATTCGTGAGTTCTTAGATGTCAGAGTTCGCATCGACGAAGTTGGCAACAACCAATTCGACTTGCAATTCAAGGCATAGCGCTACTGGCGGTAACATACGGGTCGCTCGTGACCAACCTACTGTGGTCGGCGCGGCATCTTGCGAGGGAAGGGCGGTTGTTGGGATCTTGGTAGCGGAAGGCCCGTTTCGGCGAACCAGTCGTGGCGTTCCTGTTCGCTCGCATAGTACCGCAGCCACGTCTCGGGTTCGTCGCTGTCGTCCAAGCAGTGCCAATGAAGAAAGTTTTTTGGCAGGTCGATCTTCTTTTCTGGCGATGGGAGTATGTCGCGGTAGATCAATGTGTACAGCTGTCGATCCGAAAGGTGGTCTGTGAAATCGAGCACGATGCGGGCATCGTATAGTCGTTGAGTGGTCTTCCAGAGTTGTGCGTTGAGCTGTTCTTCACTCAGCGTGTCCGGATGTGCCAAGACGAGCTCCGGTTGGAACCACTGACTAATCGGTAACACAGGGGCCCGTTCCCACGCCAACATGGAAGCCAAGAATTCGTTCTCCATCGGTGTCGGGAGACGGCGCGTATTGAGCAGATCGACCGACTCATCGAGGAATGGTTCAAGCTCGTCGCGCAGCCGTGCGTTTAGCATCAGGTGTTCAACTTCGTCAGAATCGGGGAGCTGCGGGAGCGTCATGGTGAGGAACCCAAGCGAGGCGGACGGCTGGGCCATCCGTTTCACGATTTCGGACTGGCCTATGACCCGACTCTACCAACGATGAACAGTGTCGCAAGCGTTTCTGAAGCGATTCTGGCGAGTTGACGCAAGATCACGCGAATCGGTCCGTCACAACCCGTACGATTGGCAAGGTTTTACGGTCAATCGAGGCCACAATTCGCAGTAGATCAATCGCAGGGAGCGCGGTTCTGCTCAATATTCGAGATCTTCTCCAGACGCCTTGCGTGCCGACCCCCTTCGAACTCGGATTCCAGCCAGATCCGCAGGAGGTTTTCGATGTTGCGTTCGCCCAGCATGTCACCCGAAAGGCAGAGCACGTTGACATCGTTGTGCCGCCGGCACATTTCGGCAGTCACTTCATCATTGCAGGTGGCGGCGCGAATTCGATCAAATTTGTTGGCGGTGATTGCCATTCCAATGCCAGTCCCACAAACCAAGATGCCACGTTCCGATTCGCCGCACGAAACAGATGTTGCCACGGCCATGGCGATGTCAGGGTAATCGCAGCTTTCGGTGCTGTTGGTGCCCAGGTCGACCGCTTCATGTCCGGATTCGCCCAAGAAGTCACGAATCTTGGATTTCAGATTGAACCCGCGGTGATCGCTGCCAATGGAAATTCGCATCGCCATTATTCTCCCGTTTCCTCGGCAGTTGGAATTGCCGACAAGTCGATTTCGGTCATCCAGCCTGCGAGTTGTTCGTCAATTTGCTCGGCACACCGGCGGTACAGTTCTGGCGGTCCGCCTATGGGGTCGCTTACATCGCGGCGGTCGCGACAAACGAGCCGTGTGCGAGGTTCCGCGTCAGGCCACTGGGCCAGAATCGCCTCACGGTGCCCGCGCGTCATCGTAAAAATGTGGTCAGCGAATCGGACGAGTCGATCGCCCAGAGGTTGGCTTTCGTGATGTGAAAGGTCAAGGCCCTTCTCACCCAGGACATCGACTGCTTCTGTACTGGCACGGCCACCCATCATCGCCGCAATCCCGGCAGACATGACCATAAAGCCACGATCCTCAAGCTCGCTGATCTTGCATCCCAAGTGATCGGCGATCCGTTGCTGCATGAGCAATTCCGCCATGGGGCTACGGCACGTATTTCCAGTGCAAACAAACAGCACCATCATGCTGGTTAGCCGTTTCAAAGTCGGTTCGTTAATCACGCCCGCACGTAGGAACTCCAGACGATTGCCGTCGACCTGGACGACCGACGAGGGTTGGCCAAATTTTGCACGCCCGTCGTCGATCACCAGATCAACATCGTCACCCAACGACTGGACGACTTCGTCGGCCGTCATCGCTTCGGGGTCACCTGAGCGGTTGGCGCTGGTGAGGATGATGGGCCCGGCGGTCAAACGAAGCACAGCTAACAGTATCTGATGCGCAGGAACGCGCATTCCCACGGTGCCGTTGGGTGAAATTGCCGCCTGGACGGTCGCCGGCAATTGCTTCACCAAGCTATCAGGATGATCATCTTTCAGTACGATCGTGATCGGTCCAGGCCAGCAGCGACGGGCCAATCGCTGCGCGACACTGGACAATGCTGGCACATAATCCAGGGCTTCCTCGGCGCTCTTTACCGCCAGCGTAAACGGCTGACCTGGTTTCCGGTCCTTGATCCGCGACAACTTAGCCACCGCCGACTCGTTCAGAGCGCTGGCCGCCAGGCCGTAAACGGTCTCGGTGGGAAACGCGACCAACTTGCCTTCGGCAAGCGCTTGCACGGCCCGGTGGACGACATCGCGTGGGTCGTCGGCGTTGCGAAAATCAATTACCGGTGGAGCCATATTGAAACTGGAAGCGGAACTTGATGTAAATTCGCTCGACGACACTGACCACACGGCGCGCAGCCCCTATGTTCCTAATCTCTGACTATAGCGGTCGTTGCGCGCCACGGTCAAGCACCGGATTGTGACGTGGTTGCTTGCGAATTTGTGAGATTGGCCCCCATTTCGTTTGGGTGTGGCCTGAGCCAGAGCCTAATTGACCAGCGAGCCAGGACCGATGTGAGCCATCGCGGGGTCGCGGCGATCCGCTCCCCGACCAACTTGCGGTCGGTGCCCGTCGCTGAAAACTTGACTCATTTGTACAGATAGACCTGATACAAGCTTTCGAGTGCCGCCGCATCGCGCCACAATGCGGTCTTCGCCGTCGAGGCACCCTGCCGTGGCGGGCGACGACAGAGGAAGGCCGGAATTCGGATGTTGTAGCTTGCCGAGTCCGTAAAGTCGACCATGCGATACCCACTCGACGGCCAAGTTGTCTAGAATGCACTACGAGCCTGGATTTCTCCAAATTTCGAGCACCGCGTCGCCCTCAGTTTGGGTTGCCCTCAGTTTGGGTCGCCCTCAATTCGGGTCGCCGTCAAATGGGGCTCGCGGTCAAATGGGAGCGTCGCCTGATGTCATTTCGCGTGGCCATCGCCTTACTTCTCATCTGTACCACGCTCATGGTGGCCGGATGTGACGGTGTCGGCGGCAATTCCGGACGATTGGAGCAGGTCTGGGGCCGCCGCGGTTTGACCAACGGTCGCTTGCGAAAGCCCCGGGCGATGGCGATCAACGACAAAGACCAACTGTACATTGTGGATACGACGGGGCGGATCCAAGCGTTTGACCGCGATGGCCAGTACCTCCGCGGTTGGCGTACGCCCGAGATTTACGCCGGTAAGCCGTGTGGTTTGACGTTCGATCGTGACGGCAATCTGCTTGTCGCTGATACGCACTATTTCCGTATGCTCGTCTATACCCCTTTAGGAAAACTGCTGGAAGAACGGACGATCGGCGGAGTTTGCGGGCATCAGCCTGGCGAATTTACGTTTGTGACTGACGTCGTGCGGGATTCGCAAGGAAACTACTTCATCTGCGAATATGGTGATTATGACCGCGTCCAAAAATTCACCCCCAGTGGCGATTTTGTCCTTCAATGGGGCAGCCATGGCAGCGAACCTGGCCAGTTCATCCAGCCGCGGACGCTGGCCATTGACGAGCATGATCATGTTTGGGTTACGGATGCCTGTAACCATCGGATTCAAGTCTTCGACGCCAGCGGCGATGAGGCCACATTGGTTCGCATCTGGGGGCAGCATGGACGCCAGCCAGGACAGTTGCGCTATCCGTATGGGATTGCCCTGGACGGGAAAGGGTATGCCTACGTCGCGGAATTTGGCAACAGCCGAGTACAGAAGTTCACTATCGATGGAGAATATGTGTCACACTGGGGGATCCCTGGCCGGCGTGACGGTGAATTGAACCAACCTTGGGAGTTGGCCTTCGATTCTCAGGGTGCCTTGCACGTTCTGGATACATACAACCATCGCGTGCAGCGAATTCGAATGTAAGACTGGTCAATTACGTTTTGACCTGGCCGTCTCCTTTGGTGTAGCAGCCATTGGCTGGTGGCGAGATTCGGTGGGAAACAGGGTGTGAATTGGATAGAATTAGATCGTGTCCGCTGCGGCCGGAGTCACACAGCAACAGTGACCGAGGGTCACCGTGAAACCATGTAACCAAGGGATACACCACAATGTCCGGTCTTGAAATTGGTTTTGACCAACCGTGGTATTTGGCGCTGTTATCACTAATCCCCGTATTGTGGATTTTTAGCTTTCGCAGTTTGGCGGGGTTGGGAAATATTCGTCGCTTGGTGGCGATCGGGTTACGAACACTTGTGTTGACGACGATCGTGTTCGCGTTGGCGGAAGTGCAGTTGCTGCAAACCAGCGACAAGGTCACGGTGAACTACGTTCTGGATCAATCAGAGAGTATCCCGCTGGTG
>JASLRF010000165.1 GCA_030744095.1 Pirellulaceae bacterium
CGGAGAAACTGGCAACCATCAAAAATGCGGTGACCAACTTCACTATCAAAGTGGGGCGAAACAAGAAGTACACGTCGGCCAATTCCGCTACGGCCAGCCACACCATCGCCATCACAGCACTGCCCATAATCAATCGAAGCAATCGGTGGTGTGGCCAATACACGGCAAGTGCAAACAGCAAGGTCAGTTCGCCATGCAGTATGGCGAGCACTCTGAATACATCCGAAACCCTGATGGGCATTCGCTGCACCATGTACAGATCGAACGCCAAAAACGATGCACCCAACACCACCAACAGGACCGCGCGGATCATTTCGGATTTGCTCATATGATCATCATGAATCGCGGCGTTACCGGCGTCCATTGGGGTCACTGACGATTAGCCCCACTTGTGTTACCTTGCCGCTTTCGGTGCGCACAGTCGTTGAGGAAAGAAGCAGTCGAAATGGCAATCTTGATTGGGGCGGACGAAGCGGGATACGGCCCGAACTTGGGTCCGCTGGTGATTTCAGCAACCACGTGGCACGTTCCCGACGAACTTGTCGATGCCGATCTGTACCAGGTCTTTGGAGCATCGGTCCATGCGTCTTCAAGCACATCAGCGCCTGGTTTGCCAATTGGTGATTCGAAAACGCTCTACAAGCCTGGCGGCGGACTGGCAACGCTGGAACGGTCCGTGTTGGCGACCGCCTCGACACTGGGAATCGACGTCCGCACTTGGCATGACGTCTGGCAGGCCTTCGCGCCGCAAAGCGTCGTGTGGCGCGACAAATTGCCCTGGTACACTGATTTCCGCTCCCAGGCTCCAATCGACACGACACCCAGTGAGATCAAGGAATGCGGTGCACATTTTTCAATCGGCTTGGATCGGTCAGAGATCCGGTTGCTGAGCATGCGCTCCGTTGCAATCTTCCCGGAGCGCTTCAATGCACTGATCGATCGATTTGACACCAAAGGGGGCGCGTTGTCGTTCGAGACTTTGAAACTCGTTCAGCAACAACTGCAAAGCATCGACGATGGACGCATCATCGTTCATTGCGACAAACATGGCGGTCGTAATCGCTATGCCCCCGTGTTGCAAACCGTCTTTCCCAATGTACTGCCAATGATCGTTAGCGAGGCGCGCCGGCAAAGCGTATATCGATGGGGACCGGCCACACGCCGAATCGAGATGCGTTTCACAGCCAAAGGCGAGTCGGCGCTGTGCACGGCGCTAGCATCGATGGTCTCCAAGTACCTCCGCGAATTGGCGATGCTCGGCTTCAATGCGTTTTGGTCCGAATGCGTTCCGGGCATCAGACCGACGGCCGGCTACCCGGCCGATGCCAAACGATTCAAAAAAGAGATCGCCGCTGCGCAAGAACGACTTCAGATCGACGACCGCGTACTTTGGCGCAATCGGTGACAGTCCTGAGAGTTCGCGTAGGCCGCGGTTTGGGATTATCATGGAGGCCGCTTTCGAGAGCTAACTCCAGATTCCGGGAGAGTCCATCAAATGATGAAGCAGACCACTCACTGTTTCCTGGTCGTCCTCTTTGCAACGCAGCTGTTTGGACAACAAACAAATGCGCAAGGCCAAGCAACACAGGCCACCCCACAATCAGAACAAGGCGCCAAAGAAACACCCAAGAAGAAAGCAACAGAGACGATCGAGCAAGACTCGAAGAAGGAGAAGGAGAAGGAGAAAGCTCCAGCGACCGAAGCCAGATCAACTGACACGAGACCGGCCGATCAAGCGGAGAAGCAAGAGCTGATGAAGATCGAGCCAACCTGGGTCGACGCGCTGACTTGGCGACCCATTGGCCCGGCGTCGATGGGCGGTCGGATTATCGATCTAGCGGTCGTCGAATCGGACCCGACTACCTACTACGTCGCCACAGCCTCCGGCGGGCTCTTCAAAACGATCAACAACGGAACGACGTTTTCTCCGATCTTTGAAAAACAGTCGACAGTGTCGATTGGGGACGTCTGTATTTCTGCTTCGGACCCAAGCATTATTTGGGTCGGCACGGGTGAACATAATGCGCGCAATTCCGTTTCCTGGGGTGATGGCGTTTACAAATCAACGGACGCGGGGCGGACCTGGCAGAACATGGGACTTAAGAAGTCGTTTCAGATCGGGCGTATCGCCATCCACCCCACGAATCCGAATATCGTTTATGTCGGAGCACTCGGTCGACTGTGGGGACGGAACAAGCAACGCGGTCTCTACATGACGACCAACGGCGGCCAATCGTGGAAACGGGTGCTTTACGTCGACGCCAAAACGGGCTGTGTCGATGTCGTGATGCACCCGCGCGACGCCAACACGCTGATTGTGGCGATGTACGAACGCCAGCGTGATGGCTTTGACTCCAACGATCCGGCAAAACGTTGGGGACCCGGTAGCGGCATCTATAAGACCACCGATGGTGGTGAAAACTGGACCAAGCTGACCAAAGGGCTGCCTGAAGCGGAATTGGGACGTGTCGGTCTGGCGTACTACCAGGCCAATCCGAACACTGTGTATGCGATTGTGGAGAGTGAAAAAATCGGCACGGGGCCAGCGGCGGCGTTCATGGGCATCTCCGGTTCCGAGTCACCTCGCGGCACGACCGCGACGTTGCGTTCGGTCACTGCTGGTGGTCCAGCGGAAAAAGCAGGGTTGCAGGCCGGCGATCAGGTTGTCGAGGTGGATGGCGAAGAGGTGGCGTCTTATAACGACTTGGTCGTCAAAATCCGTAGTCACAAGCCAGGCGAGAAGTCGCCGATCAAGATCAAACGAGGTGACGAAGAAGTTAGCGTTGAACTTACCTGGGGGAAGAGATCTGGTACCGCGGGAACACGGCCTTTTACCGCCTATCTTGGCGGCCAACGTGCCAATGCCAGCCAGCAGCAGGGAGAAAAGGGAGTTCACACTGGCGGCATTTTTAAGTCAATCGATGGCGGAGAAACCTGGAAGCGCATCAACAGTCTCAATCCGAGACCGTTTTACTATAGCCAGATTCATATCGACCCGAGCGACGATCGCTACCAATACGTCATGGGTGTCAGCCTGCACACGTCAGGCAACGGCGGCGTTGAATACGGCACCGGTGGTCGTAACGTTCACCCGGACCACCACGCGATGTGGATCGATCCTCGCGATGGGCGGCACCTCATTCTTGGTTGCGACGGTGGTCTGTATATTTCGTATGATCGAGGCAAAACGTGGGACTTTAACAATGTGATGGACATAGGCCAGTTTTACGATGTTGGGCTGGACACGCGCACTCCTTTTCGAGCCTACGGCGGAATGCAAGACAACGGCTCGTGGGGTGGTCCCACTCGTAAACGCGGGTCGCGCGGCCCAGTCAATGCCGACTGGCTTCGCATTGGCGGCGGCGATGGCTTCGTTTGCCGCGTCGATCCCGCCGATCCCGATCTGGTTTACTACGAGAGCCAGAGCGGGAATATGGGGCGATTGAATCTGCGAACTGGCGAGCGTGCCAGAATTCGCCCGACACCGCCCAAGGGCACGCGATACAGATTCAATTGGAAAACACCTTTTGCGCTGTCGCATCATAATTCCAAGATCTTCTACTGTGCTGGAAATTTCGTCTTCCGATCACTGAATCGAGGCAGCAAGCTGCAGAAGATCTCGCCGGAGATCACGCGCACCGATCGTGGTAGCGCGACGGCAATCGCCGAATCGCCGCGGGATCCCAATGTGCTCTACGTCGGCACGGACGACGGCGCATTGTGGGTTACGAAAGATGCGGGCCACGCCTGGATTGACATTACCAAAAAAGTTGGGCTGCCAAAGAGCTACCATGTAAGCACGATTGAGGCTTCGCGATTCGAAACCGGTCGCGCCTACGTGGCGTTCGACGGGCACCGCAGCAACAACGACCGGCCGCATATCTACGTCACCGAGGACTTTGGTCAAACATGGCAGGCCATAAAGGCGAATTTGCCATCGGGTTCAACTCGGTGTCTACGCGAAGATATGTCGAACGCGAATCTACTTTTCTTGGGGACCGAGTTTGGGATTTTCGCAACCTTGGATCGAGGGCGACATTGGATGCGCATCCACAACAATTTGCCTACTGTGGCCATCCACGAAATCGCCGTGCATCCGACGGAGAATGAAATCGTCGCAGCCACCCATGGTCGCAGCCTGTGGGTGCTCGACGTTTCGCCGCTTCGGCAGATGACCGCAGACATCGCCAAGGCAAAGGCTCACTTGTTTAAGCCAGCCGACGGTGTCTTGTGGGCCGGTGCGCTTTCATCAGCGAACTCGGGGCACCGGAATTTCTCTAGCCAAAATGCCAACTTCGGAAGCGCTTTCTACTACTATCTGTCCGCAGAGGCCAAGGAAGTCTCTTTGGAGATCCGAGATATTAAGGGTGACCTTATCAGACAACTCGGCGCGGACAAGAAAGTTGGCTTGCATCGTACGATGTGGGACTTGCGACGTTCTTTGCCGCGCCGGCAACCGACAAACTCTGCCGCACAGGCATTCCGTCAACTCGATACGAACTCCGATGGCAAGCTGACGAAGGAGGACGCCGCCAAGGGCCAACGTGGACAGACCGTACTCCAACTGATCGAGCGATTGGATGCAAATAAGGATGGGCAACTGACTCAGGAAGAGTTAAAGGCGCGTGCAGCGCCAGGCACCTCTCGGCAGCCCCGGCCTGGACCGCAGATCGCACCAGGAACCTATCTGGCCAAGCTGATTGTGGACGGTAAAGAGCTTGTGCAAGAGGTTAAGGTCGAGCCAGATCCGGAATTTGCGTCCGCGATGTTGACGGAAGAGCTTGAAGCCTTCGAGCGAAAACAGCGCGCTGAATATATCGAATAGGCGCGCTTGCCCCTCACGAATCTGCCATCTTTTCGTACTAGGGCAACTTTCTGAAGGTCACACAATCACACTGCCTACGCTGCACCGCGGACGTCGGCCACCTTGGAAATCCATGGGGCTCGACCTAGAATGTCTATCTGAGGCTGTGCCTCAGATAGACACGAGCTTTCGCTCGGTTGCGGCGACCCGCTCCCCGACCAACCTGCGGTCGGCGCCCGTCGTTGAAGACTTGACTCATTTGTGAAGAAAAACCTGACAAAAGCTCTCTAGTTGGGTCGCCGCCGGCGATTCATTTTGAACCTGTCGCTGCCGGACTTCCTGTTCGCAGGTTCGCCCAACAGAGGTGGACCTGCCAGTACGCCGTTTGAGAAAGATCCCGTGCCCCCGACGCCATCTATGACTATTGACGAACTGCTCGAGGAATTTGAAGAACTGGGCGACTGGGACGACCAATGTGATTACCTGATCGACCTGGGCTTTGAACTTCCCAAGCTACCGGAAACGGCAATGACCGAGGAGAACAAGGTCCGTGGTTGTCAAAATAATGTCTGGTTGGTCGCGAACCTTTCGGACGACGAGCCAACGACGATTGAAATCGTTGCCAACAGTGACGCCATCATTGTTAACGGGTTGATTGCAGTTCTGCTGGCGATGTATTCCCGCAAGACCGCGGATGAGATCCTGGCCGTCGATCCACGAAACGTGTTCGGCAGACTGGGGCTGGAACGGCACCTCAGTCCACTGCGCCGCAACGGTCTGTTCAGCATGGTTCAGAGAATTCGAGATATCGCCGAGCAGGCTGCTTGATCAATCTGTAGGCCGGTAAATTAGCAGACTGGCGACTCGCATGATCGCAGGAGGTCGCTGGTTGCATCGTCGTCAGAAAAAAGGTTCGTCATGTCAGACGTCGCATCGGACAAGATACTTGACGTCGAAGCTGTTCAGCGCGACTTTCCCATTCTCGGGCGC
>JASLRF010000166.1 GCA_030744095.1 Pirellulaceae bacterium
CACGATCGTGCGATCGTAGCCCAGTTCTTTTGGCTCTCGGTCAAGCACGGATATGGCTTCACAAAACGAAAGATGACCCGCCTGTCCTTCGACCGGTTCTGTCACGTCGTCGCACAAGCGCAGTGTCTCGACCAACCCAGCTGACGATAGGACCCGACGGCCTTGAATCTCTTCGCCGTTATCTAACACGACACCGACTACTTTTTCATCCTCGACGTGAATACGGTTAACGCCACTTCGCAGTTTCAATTCGCCACCCAGCGCCCGAAACTTGCGGACCAGGTTCTTCAGGATCAGACGCACACCAGCGAAGGGCCGTGAAAACCCTTCCAGAAAGATGCTCCGGAACATGATGCAGAACTGTCCGAAGTCCATGTCGTGTTCGCGGGCGTTGCCGTACCACATCAGCGGGCAAAGCAACATTTCAATTAGTAGTGGGTCGTCTAACGTCTTGTTGAGTACGTCGAGGGCCGATATCTCGAAGCTCTCCTGATCCAGATCGTCATACTCGATCAATCGAGCCAGCAGCTCGCGAAAATTGTCGATTTGGGTGGGGAACTTGGCGGCCACTTCCGACTCCAGCAATTCGATGCCGTTGCCAAAATCCAGATAAACGCCGGGAAAGGCGATCCGCGAACCAATCTGGGGCGCCAAAGCAAAATCGTCTCGAGTAAAACGCAACTGTTTCAACGCCCGAGCCAGCGGTCCGCGCCGCGTACCCTTGGGAACGAAATTCGTGACCGCGTGAAGGCCCACATCGTAGTCACGCCCGCCCTGGCGATAGAATGAATTCAAACCGCCAATCGTGGTATGCCGTTCCAGAATGCAAACGCGCTGATCAAAATAAGCGAGTCGAATTCCTGCTGCCAGCCCCGACATGCCGGCCCCAATAATGATCGTGTCGTACATGGCGCAGAAGGCAGAGCCGAATCGTGAATCGAGGAAGACAATCCGGTAAGTAGTACGATCAGGCTTTCTGCAAGTCTTTCATCAAAGGAGTCAGGAACGCAACGGTGCTCGCCATGCTGGCAAGTTCCGTATAGTTCTCTTCCGGAATCTGGACACGATGGCGCTTCCGCAGTTCCATGACAATGTCCAGGAAGTCCATGCTATCCAATTCTAATTGGTCGACGAAGGCAACGTCTTCTTCAAGATCGGTCAAATCCTCGTCGGGCGCGATGATCTCCAAAATATCCAGGATTTCGTCGCGGATCTCGGCGGGTGTCATACGCTTTACTTCTCCCTCGTGCAGGCTTAAGAGCTTGCTTAGACCAGTACTTGCTTAAACTCGTTCGATAATGACGACGGAGTTGATTCCCAACATCCCAAACGAGTTGTTCAAGATGTAGCGGGGCCGCCCAGTTTCGCGAGGTTCGTTGACGACCAATCCGTCTAGTGTACATTCCGGGTCTAGCTCGTCGACGTTGATCGTCGCGTGGCATATGCCGTCCTGAAACGACGCCAGATTGCCGGACAATTCCAAAGCGCCCGCCGCACCCATCGTGTGGCCAATAAAGCTCTTTGTATTGTTAAAGTGCGTGTTCTCGCAGCCATGGAACGCGCGGCGGAGCGCTTCGCATTCCTGCGCATCGCCCAAACTAGTGCCAGTGGCGTGCGTGCTGACAATGTCGATCTGCTCGGCCCGCAAACCCGCTTTCTTAAGCGCTAACGCGACACATTCGGCTTGGCGATCCGAGTTAGGCAATACGAAGTCGGTGGCATCGGTGTTCATCGCATAGCCGACCAATTCGCCGTAGATTGAGGCACCTCGACGCTTCGCGTCGTCTAGACGTTCCAAGATAAACAGGCAACCACCTTCGGCCACGACGATCCCGTTTCGCTCGACATCGAACGGTCGCGAGGCCCGCGCGGGGTCATCGTGCGAGGCCAAAGCGCCTTGGCTCTTAAAACTGGCGAAGATGCCAAACGTGTGGATGCTCTCAGACACGCCCCCCGCAACCGCCACGTCACATTCGTTCAACCGCAACATTTGCGCGCCCTGGATCAGCCCCGCATTGCCGGCGGCACAGGCCGCGCCAATCGTGTAATGCGGACCTGTGATCCCCATGTTCAGTGCCACTTCACCTGCGGGGTTGTTGGCTACCGTCCGCGGGTTGTGATGGTGCGACCAAAACGACGTGTCGTAGTCGAATCCCTTCAGTTCGAAAATCTCGTTTTCCGTCTCGACATTGCCGTGTTCGGTGACGCCAATGTACATGCCGACTCGCGATCGGTCGATGTTCTCCCAATCGAGCCCGGCGTGCCTGACAGCTTCATTGGCGGAATAGATCCCAACGCTGCCAGCACGAGTCCCACGCCTCGCGTCCTTCCGCGATTGATGTCGCTTGACATCGAAGGAACAGACCCCAGCGAGCGTCTTGCCGACGTAACGAATCTCATATTCACTGACGCCACTTTTGCCTTCCAGAAGACTACGCCGAAATTCCGCCCAATCGTTCCCATTGGGCGCGGTGAGGCCGATCCCGGATATGACAATCCGCTGATTATCGGGCAATTGACTTATACCACCAGACGCAATCATGATTTCTCGTCCTACGGAAATCGGGAGCACATGAAACTACCTATTTCCCCAACGATTGACAAGCGGCCCGCTTGCACTGAGAAAGGGTCCAATTCGAGCCTCTGACACCGGATTGACTGACAATGACACTTACCCAGCGATGCGTCGAGAGGATTCATCGAACCCTATTTGACCGACCCGCTTTATAACTTCGACCAGCAGTAAAGTACGCCAGTAGCGGTAACCAGCGGACCAAGGCTCTGTCAGGTGGAGTCCGTGAAAGACTCCGTCAGACGGCGCATCCCCTCTTCCGTCGAAATAGTGGGCGAGTAGCCAAAATCCTGGCAGGCGCGTGCCATGTCAAAATAGTGCGACCTGGCTAACTGGGAGGCCAGAAACCGGGTCATCCTTGGCTCCATCTCCAAGCCGAGCAGCCGATAGACCGCTTCCATTGCGGAACCAACGCACCAAGCGGCCTTGAAAGAGATGGCCCGCTTGACCGGTGCATGTCCTGCGGACACCAGGATCTGATCGATCCACTCCCAGCAATTCACCGGCTCGCCTTGACTGATGAAGTAGGACTGTCCGGCGATGGGACCTCCGAGATGCAGCGCATCGCCTGCCAAGAGATGCGCGCCGGCTGCGTTTTCGACATAGATCATGTCGATTAGGTTTCGACCGTCACCGATACGCACCAGCTTACCGCAACTCGCTCGATCCAAGAGACGTGGAATCAGATGCTGGTCTCGTGGTCCCCATATTAAATGCGGACGCAAGGCGCATGTTGCCAGTCCGTCTTTTCCGTTGGCTGCCAACACGGCTTGCTCGGCCAACGCTTTGGTGTGCGGATAATGGCACAACCACTTATTTGGGTACGGTGCGGTCTCGTCGATGCCCAGCTGATCTCCGCCGTCGAACGTGACACTTGGACTGCTGGTGTACACCAGTCGCGGGACGCCGTGACATCGGCATCCGGCGATCACATGCTCAGTCCCCAGCGTATTGATTCCGTGAAAGTGGTCCCACGAACCCCAAATCCCCGCAACACCGGCAACATGAAAGACAAGATCGACGCCCTGGCACGCAGCCGCGACAGCATCTGTATCGCGCAGGTCGCCGGTGACGGTTTCGATCCCCAAGTCGGTCAGCTCGGCATACTCGTGGCGAGAAAAGCCGCGCACACGATCACCACGAGCCACTAGTTGCTCGGCGATATACCGCCCCAAGAAGCCACCCGCGCCGGTTACCAATGCAAACAAAACTGTGCTCTCGAAGGCCTGAAAGCGGAACGTCGAAGGCGGGTGCGCGCGGCAGACGGTTTAAGCGAACGCTGATCACCCGAGTCATGTTGCGTTCCACGCATGATGATACGCGGCGAGATTCCATACCGGTAGAAGGCCACCAGGCGGCCTACTGCACGAACTGCTCGGAAGCATCGTCGGTATGGCGCGTGATCTCACCTTGGTCTTCCAACGTCCGCACGATGTCCACGATCTGCTGCTGGATCGTTTCGACTTCGCTCTGCCGCACCGCGCCCAAAAAGTCTATTTCCTCGGTAAGCATCGCCGCAGCACGTTGCGACATATTGCCCAGGATTTTTTCCTTCAGTGTGGCGCTCGTACCCTTCAGAGCCATCGCCCACTGAGACGTTTCGACGTTCTTGAGGATCGACTGAATGTCCTTATCCGTAAGCGTGGAAATATCCTCAAAAATGAACATCAGTCGCCGAATGTCGTCAACGAGCTCGGGGCTTTTTTCCCCCAAAGTATCCAAGATGGCCTTTTCGGTTGACCGGTCACTAACGTTTAAGATCTCCGCAACACTACCAACGCCTCCGGCCAATTCAAACGACTGGCTGACCACGGCGGCCATGCGTTTTTCCAATCCATCTTCGACCTGCTCGATGATCTCTGGATTGGTTTGTCCCATATTGGCAATTCGGGCAATCACAGCCAGTTGGCGTTCTGTCGTTAGATCGGCCACGACCTGCGCACCATAGGCGGGTGGCAAGTGAGACAGAATCAGCGCGATGGTCTGCGGATGTTCATTGTTGATGAAAGTCAACAGGTTCTGTGGATCCACGCTCTTGAGAAATCCAAACGGCAACGCGTCGACCGATTGTTTTACCGCGGCGACCGATGGTGGTGCCCCCTTGCCCAGGCCCTTTTCGAGCAGTGACTTCGCGACGTCGAAACTGCCAATGCTGCCGCCCATTTCATTTGGATTTGCCTCGGCAAACGCCAGAATGGCCTCTTCTTGCTGTTCGACGGGACAGCGGCCAAGTTGAGCGATTTCGATCGAGACCGCCTCCGCCTGGGCAGGTTGCAACTTGCCGATGACTTTGGCAGCATCCTCGAGCGGAATACTCATCAGCACAATCGCTGCTCGACGTATGCTGGACACCACGGTCACCTACCTCGTTTCAGAATCAGACGCTCCGCGTCCCTCTCAAATGACTGAACAACGCAGCCACTCGACTTTCATCGGAGACTTTGCCGATTAAATAAAGTCATTTTACCTGTATTGCGGGTTTTCACCGGATTGTGCCACTTGCACATGACTAGCGAGGCAGCGCCTTGGACCGATGCGCCTCGGGCCGATGCGAGCTATCGCTCGGCTGCGGAGATCCGCTCCCCGACCAACCTGCGGTCGGTGCCCGTCGCTGAGAACTTGACGTGTGTACCTGATGCAGGCTATCTAGTCAGCGAGGGAGCGGTGAAATTACCGATGAAGCTCTTTCACAAAGAGGGTCGAGTCACTTCACAGACTCCCCATTGCCCACCGTTTTCATCCACCTCCACGACCAATTTCGCGGGGCAGAGGCCGGTCTTCTCTGTGATCGCGTCCAGCAGCTGGCCCCCGATATGACGAGCCAACAATTCCGCGGTCGTATTTTCGACAGGTAGCAGAATGCAATCGCCTCGCGGAAACACCCATCGGCGATCTTCATGAGTCACCTCAACCTCGTGTTCATCTGCTTGAACATGGATTGTGCGATGCTTGGTTGGCAGCAACATGTGATGATCCAATTCAGCCACAATTGCCGCCAGGCTGTCGCGGAGGGCGATGAAGTCGATTACATAGTAGTTTTCGTCCAGTTCTCCATGGATCGTCGCTGCGACACGATAATTGTGTCCGTGGAGACGTTCACAAACATCACCGTTAAACGTGATGAAATGCGCTGCACTGAAAACCAGGTTTGGCTTGAATAAACGAACTCGATATTGTTCCGGCACTGGCCATTACTCCAATTCAACCGCGGCCTGGGAGCCCTTGAGAATACCTCAATTGAGTCCACAAACTAAGTCCGAGTGGAAAGTCAACTACCGAAACGGTGGCGTGACCCAACGCTCTCGCAGGGCCACGAAGAGTGCAGCCGCGATCAGATCTGCGGAAGTGCCCGGATTGCGTCGATGACCGTCACTACGGAGCCAAAAATCGAGGTCGCTTGCGGCGCGAGAGTAGGCGTCACTGTTGGGCTGGCCCGCGGCAATCACGCGAGCGGCACGCTCGGACGACGCCACAGCCACCGCTTGACCGCATTTCCGGGCGATCAGACTATCTGGATGCTGCGCCATCAAGAAAATGTGGGCATCAATGACTGCCGTCGTCAAAGACAGACCGCATTGGCAGCCTTCGACAATTCGAGGTGCAACCAGGCCGAAAACTTGTTCGAATCCGTTGGTGTACTGACGCGCCACCAAATCGTGATCTGCTGCATGTCGCATGGCGGTCAGAAGGTTTGGCGGCGACGCGCCGGCGACATCCATCTCGTCGACTTTGCCCAGGCCACCGGGGCTTGCCAACCGAATTGCCTCGTAGACGGCGGCCGCGTCAGCGGGCTGAAGGTTCGCCAAAACGCCAGGAAGGCCCTCGACGAGCGGCATTTCCGCCGAGACCGCAGCCAACGGTGCGAGCAGCAGGATCGTTCCCAAGTTAGTATTACTCTGGACAAGATCCTGAGTGGCACGCGTCGCCTGAAGGACTGCTGCACCAACACCTTGTTGATGGGCCAACGCGATCGCAGGTTCGATCGCGGCGGAACTTACCGCAAAGTCAAGCAGCCCCAGATCTTCAAAATCAGCAGCCCGATGGAC
>JASLRF010000167.1 GCA_030744095.1 Pirellulaceae bacterium
CGATTTCGCACTGGGCTCGGCAGGGTGATCGTCGTCTGCCGTATGCGCTGCTGCGACATACGGTTTGTGAACTCATCAACACGCCGTTTGAGGCTCTGTCTTCGACACCGGGCATCGGACCAAAAAAAATCACCTCCCTGCTCGTGCTGCTCAATCGGGCGCTAACCGACCGTGGCCCCAAGACTTCTAGCGTCGTGGCAGAAGAGGCTCCAACGACATCCAAGGACGTTTTTGATGCCGATACGGTTTCTGAATCGGCGTGGGAAGACTGGCGCGCGACAGTGCAGCGTCGAGGACTAGAGAATCAAATGCTCGGCCAGCTCACACCTACGTTACGGGACTTGCCAACCGTAATCTGGGCGACGACGCTGGGCGAGTATCTGAACTACACGCTGGCTGATTTGCACGACCTAAAGACGCACGGTCAAAAACGGATCCAAACGATTTTGGAGGTCTTCTATATCGTCCACTTGGTTTTCCAAGAGGTTGGCAGTCATCCCAAACTCAGCATAGTCTTGCAACCCAGCTTTGTGCAGCCTGTTGAGCAATGGATTCAGTGCGAATTGGAAAACGACCGGATTCCCAAAATACATGACCTTCGCGAGAACTTGACGCTACCGCTGCTCAATCAGATTCAGGTTGATGGTGGCGATACAGTTCACCAGCTGGCGTCTGGACGACTGGGGATCGAAGCAGAACCGGAGAGCGTTCGCAGCCAAGCCGAGCGTTTGGATGTGACGCGGGCCAGAATCTACCAACAGCTGGAAACCTGCGGAGAGACAATGCGCATCCGTTGGCCAGCGGGTCGACGCTGGATGGCTGAATTGGCTGGAAAATTCGATTCGCTCGACGCCGACGACTCGGAACGGAGCCTGTTCGATGCGACTCGGTGGCTGGTGTTTCCTGAACGTGCGGATCAACGCATAGTCACCAATGTGATCACCCTCCAACCTGTCGAAGAGAGCGTCCCTTCACAATCGTGAAGAATGTAAGCACGTCGTTGGCTGAGAGGCACGGCCTCGCTAGCCTTTCTCAGCCCAGACCTGAACCAGTTCGACGAGCAACGACGTGGCCTGGACCATCTCATCCAGACACGCCCATTCCAACGGTGAATGCGGATTGTGCTGGCCAACCGAGAGATTAGGAGTTGGTAGGCCCTTGGCAGTCAACTGAGAACCATCTGTGCCCCCACGAATGATCGTCAACTGCGGTTGGCGGCCAAGTTGTTCGTGTGCGATACGCGCAAATTCGACCGCCCGTGGTTCTTCGCTCAGCCCTTCGCGCATGTTGCGATACTGGGGACGAATATCGACTGCAATACTGCAACCAGCAATCGTTGCCTCGACTTCCTTGGCGAGTTGTCGCAAATCATCGGCATAGTCTTTCAACGCTTCCGTCTCGAAATCACGCAGCAGGACATGGATCGTCGCGTCAGCCACACCGCCTTCGATTCGATACGGATGCTGAAATCCCTGTCGACCGTCCGTCGTTTCCGGAGCCAATCTGTTCTGCGGCATACGTGCCACGAATTCGGCAGCTGCGCGAACCGCGTTGACCATCCGATCCTTGCCAATCGACGGGTGAATGTTGACGCCCTGCACCGTGATCGTTGCCATATCGGCAGAAAACGTCTCGACATCAATTTGATTTACGCCAGGTCCGTCCAGCGTGTATGCCGCCGTTGCCTGCAGCGCTGCAACGTCGACGAAATCAACGCCGCGGCCGATCTCCTCGTCACAGGTAAACAAGATCCTAATTGGACCATGGATTATGTCTGGATGTTCGAACAGGGTGTCCGCCAATTCCATGATCGCCGCAATCCCTGCCTTGTCATCACCGCCTAACAAAGTGCTTCCGTCAGACGTCACCAGCGTGCAACCCCGTAACGACTCCAGTGCGGGATTTTCGGCCACCCGAATCACGTTCGCTGGGTTACCAGAAAGCAATATATCGCCGCCCTGATAGGCGTTGATGACCTGTGGTTTGACGTCGCGTCCGGTGGTTTCCGGAGATGTATCGAGATGAGCGTTGAAGGCGACCATCGGCCCCGAAGCTCCGTTGTTCGCTGGAATCGTGGCGGTGACGATTCCGTTGTCATCCTGTGCTGCATCAGCGATTCCGCAGCTCAGAAGCTCACGAACCAACAGCGCGCCCAGTTCCATTTGGCCTTCACTGCTCGGGTAGCGGTCGACGTCATCGACGGCCGTCGTATCGATCTGTACATACCGCAGAAATCGCTGCAATAGTCTTGATTGATTGACCATGTATCCTCCACCAACTGACTCTACAATGCCCATACGATACAACGACCGGAACCCGCGACAAGCCACCTGCGAAGAATCGGAATCTCTCGACCCATGAAACTGTTGGAATTAACGCTGGAAACTCCCGAGGAAAACCTCGCGCTTGACGAGGCGTTGCTTGAAGTGGCCGAAGCTGGCGAGGAACCAGGCGAGGTCCTCCGACTGTGGGAGTCCCCAGGACATGTTGTTGTGTTAGGCCGTTCCTCCAATGCCCAGGCCGAAGTCAATCTGGATGCCTGCCGCAGGCGAGGAATCCCTGTGTTGCGTCGAGCGAGTGGAGGGGCGACCGTGCTGATTGGCCCCGGTTGCCTGATGTACGCGGTGGTGTTGAGTTACGAGCGACGTCCGCAATTGCGAATGATCGAAATGGCCCATCAGTTCGTCTTGGAACGACTTCGCCGAGCGATCGAACCCCAGGTACCAGAAATCACATCGTCAGGGACCAGCGACTTGACGATGAACTTGCGGAAGTTTTCCGGCAATAGCCTAAGGTGCCGGCAGCGGCACCTGCTGTATCACGGTACGATCGTCTACGATTTTTGCATGGCGATGATGTCTGAATGCTTAGCAGCGCCGGCTCGGCAACCCGATTATCGAAACGGTCGCACGCATCAAGACTTTGTCGCCAATATCCCCATCGATCCTGACATACTCCGTGGCCAGTTGGCTCATACCTGGGAGGCTGCATCACCCCTGCAAGATTGGCCCAGCACAGAGACCGCGCGGGTGGTCGCAGAAAGGTACTCTCAAGCCAAATGGCGAATCGGTGGCAATTAGACGATGCAAGAAAAAAGAGGAGCCTCCGACCTGGGCAGAGGTCGAAGGCTCTTGGGCGTTGAGTGCAGGTCGGGGTAGAAACCTAACACTCATCGTAAAGTGGCATGCCACTGGCGATTGTACTGAGAGGACGCAAATCTGACAACATGCGAACAGATTTCTTTGTGAACATCTTGTCGCTCGAAGGTCGTGTCAATTCGCGCGGCTTCAGGAAAGCTGCGAACAACGGAGAAGAATCTGCACAAATTGGTTCCTATCGACCACTCCAACGCAGGGTCAATCACTACTAACGAGGGACGCACTTAGCTGCGCCTAACCGTAGAAAACGGCGATTGCCCGCCTTCAAAAACATCGATAATAATCTTCGATTCCGCCGGTCAAGCCTCGAAACATCCATGATGTTCCCAGCGGTCTACTGATCAATTTCCACGACGTGAAACTAACCGTCAGCGTCCATCAACTCATACGCGCCAATGCAGACAGATGAACAGGAGGACGCAGAGGAAACAGAGACGGCAGAATCAGGAACTCTGCTTTCTCTGCGTCCTCCTGTTCAAAAGCTGCATCCAAGACAACCCAATTGACGTACCGGCCGGTACGTCCAACAATGCACGCGTTAGCCGCCCCAGGTCAGAGGCGGTCCCACCGCACTGGTCACTGTTTTCCGCTGTTATTCAGGGTAAATGTCTTCTAACCCGATGGACTTTTGATGAACTTTCTTGAAAGCCAGGATCCTGACATTTGGACGGCCATTCAGGCAGAATGCCGACGCCAGCAAGACGGTCTGGAGATGATCGCCAGCGAGAACTACACCAGTCCTGCCGTCATGCAGGCAGTTGGCAGTGTGCTCACTAACAAGTATGCCGAAGGCTATCCTGGCCGTCGTTATTATGGTGGTTGCGAGCACGTGGACGAGATTGAAACGTTGGCCATCGACCGCGCCAAAGAGCTGTTCGGTGCCGAGCACGCCAACGTCCAACCGCATTCGGGTTCACAAGCGAATACGGCAGTCTATCTGACTCTGTTAGAACCCGGCGACACGGTTCTTGGGTTGGACCTGGCGCACGGTGGACACCTGACGCACGGGATGCGTCTCAACCTGTCAGGCCGGCTGTATAACTTCATCAGCTACGGTGTAACGCAAGACACGCACCGCATTGACTTTGACCAGGTTGCGCGGCTGGCGCATGAACACCGGCCGAAACT
>JASLRF010000168.1 GCA_030744095.1 Pirellulaceae bacterium
TCTCTGTTCGTGGGGAAGGCCAAACGGCGAGTCGTGTGATTCGCCACAACATCGTCCGTGCCACAACATCGCGACATCGTCCGACTTCACGCGAACGGTGAATGGGCCTTTTTTGCCTTGCGAGTCGGTTCGACTTGCCACGCGTGACGTTGATGACGCACTAAGGTCGCCGACACCACCACGATGAAACCGATCACGGCCATGATCAGCCACAGGGCGATGGCCAGAGCCAACATTAAGCCAACCGACAAGCTCGGCCCGGAGTTACCGAAACTGAACGGGCTACTCATTGGCGTCAAAGCATTGACCGATGGGGTCCCACAGAACAGTTCCGGCGAGATCAACGACGCCGCGGCATCGGGTTCGACGAGCCGGCGGGCCGTGTTCACGATCTGAAGAAATTCGGTTCGGTAACCGTGGCCGTCTCGACCGCATGACGAGCTGGCGATCTCCAGCACTTCCGCGTAGCTGGCGTCACCTCGGTATTGGGATCTCCGCAACAACATGCCAAACTCGGCGACGGCGGCCGCGAATTGAAAGTCCTTCGTCGCTTTTCCAAATTCCAGCGGCGCGTTCTTAACGGGAAAGACCGCAAGCTCGCTACGATCGTTGCTGGGCCGCTTGAAGCGCAGCTTCAGATTTAACAAGTCATCACTGTCAGCCGCCTCCGCTAGTCTTCTGCGAGTCTGGTACTTCAGCGGATCCACCTGCGGATCGACCGTCTCTTCTTCGCCGTCGGCCAACACAAGTTCGTAGAGAGCTGTAACGGTGTGCCCTGCGCCGATTTCACCGGCGTCTTTCTTGTCGTCATTAAAGTCCCTGTCCTCGAGGCGTCGGTTTTCGTAACCGATCAGCCGATAGGCATCGACGTGAACCGGATTGAACTCAATCTGGATCTTTACGTCCTTGGCGATCGTGACCAATGTGCTGTCAAGCTGGTCCAACAAGACCTTGCGTGCTTCTTGCTGGCTATCGATGAACGCATAGTTCCCGTTCGCTTTGTTGGACAGCTCTTCCAGCATGGCGTCGTTGTGGTTTCCCATCCCGAATCCAAGTACTGACAGGAACACACCTTCGCGGGCATGTCCTTCGGCCAACCGAACCAAAGCGCTGGTGCTGGTCGTACCGACATTAAAGTCGCCGTCGGTGCATAACAGCACACGATTCACACCACCTTTGATGAAATTCTGACGAGCGACCTGGTATGCCAGTTGAATGCCCTGACCTCCGTTGGTCGATCCGCCAGCCGCCAGTCGCTCGACCGCGTTCAAAATGATGTGTCGGTTGTCTCCATGCGTGGGCGGCAGCACAAGCCCTGCCGCGCCCGCATAGACCACGATCGAAACCCGATCATCGTCATTCAATTGCGATGTCAGCAGTTTCAGGCCAGCCTTAACCAAACCCAATTTGTTGGGGCGGTTCATCGATCCTGACACATCGATCAGAAAGACAAGATTGCTGGTTGGACGCCGTTGGTTCATCTCTCGTCCTTTGATACCGACCCGGGCCAGCAGGTGCTCCGGCTTCCAAGGAGCCCGTGCCACTTCTAAATGCACGGCAAACGGATCATCACCGGCCGGCGGCGAATACTCATAGTCGAAGTAGTTAACCAGTTCTTCGATCCGAACCGCGTCAGGCGGTGGCAACATATTGCGTTGCTGGAGGTACATTCGTGTCTTCGCATAGGAGGCGGTATCAACATCGATCGAGAACGTCGAAAGTGGCGCCTCTTCAACGGCGATAAATCCGTTTTCGACGATCAGACCGTACCGATCCCCGTCGAGCACCTGGCCTTCACCCACTCGATGTTTTTCCATCAGCTGCACAGTGGAAGCACTGTCGGAAGCGGGGGCTCTTTTTTCAACGTTGGATCGAGCCTCTGCGACATTGAACTTGCTCTCTATCTCTGGTCTCGCAATGGTCGGCGTTCGTTGTGCGGCGGGTGTGGGCTGGACGGCGATTGCGGGTCGTTCGCCCGTTGCAGGCCCGGCGTACAAGTCGGTACTGGATTCTTCGTTCGTCTCCGCATCTGCGTAGCTTTGGGTGGCCGCAGGCCTTGTTTGTCGATAAGAGGCATCGGATGATTGCTGCCCAACGTCCGTGGAACTACCGCAACCAACCAGCGTAGCAGTCAACAAAACGAAGGCTGATCCAGCCAAATATGCGCGCAACATGATCCAACTCCCTATCCGAGGAATCCACAAAATGGGCCTGCAACAGAAACGACGACATGCAATGGGAAATGGTTTCTTGTTTTTGATGACCCGTCAACTGAGTTCGTTATTCCAAACAAAAGGTGAAGTTTTCCTGCCGGGCTGCTGATCGTACACTACACGTGCACCGCGATCGGCTCGCGGGCCATTGCCACTGTCGCGATTACACGCCTTTGCCAAGAGCAGGTTGTCAAGACAGCCGCGCAACGAGCACAATCGCAGATCATGCATTCGAGCTGCTTTATTTCAGCTCAGGCAGCGTGCCCTCCACATCGCGGGGAATCAGAAAACTGAATGGCCAGCCACCCGCAAAAGACCGTTCTCACGATCACACTAGTGGTGGGTGTGATCTTGCTGGCCGTGGCGTTGACCTTTGCGGCAGACAGCCGGACGGCAAGCCTGCTTTGGAACACGCTCAGGCTGGCTGCGGCAACAAGTTTGATTGCGATTCCACTGGGGACTTGTCTGGCATTTGCCTTGCTCCGCACAGACATTGCTGGCCGACGCGTGGGCACCTTCGTGCTAGCGACCATGCTATTTGTGCCACTGTATTTGCAGGCGGCGGGATGGGATGCTGGTTTTGGCCGCCAGGGTTGGCTCTCACTTTCACAGGGCACATTAGCCGCGCCGTTGCTAGACGCATGGCGAGCGGTCATTTGGATCCACTCGATCACCGCCCTTCCCTGGGTGGTCCTGATCGTAGGGATTCGCTTGCACTACGCCGAACCCGAACTGGAAGATGCCGCCTCGTTGGACGCATCGACGGCTCAAGTCTTTTTTAGGATCACACTGCCGCGAGCGATCCCAGCGGTACTCGTCGCGGCCTTGTGGATTGTGATCACCACTGCCGGCGAGATCACGGTCACCGACCTCTATCAAGTGCGTACCTATGCCGAAGAGATTTACGCCAATGTTCCGTCGTATGGTGAATTTGAAGACCATGGGTTGGCGGCC
>JASLRF010000169.1 GCA_030744095.1 Pirellulaceae bacterium
GTACTGTTCGATCTACCGATTGTATCCGAGTGTCACTTTCCGACCCTGATTTCGAATCTAGACGGCCTTCTCCTGGTTGTCGAGGCGGAACGACTGCGACGCCAAGTCGTCATGCGAGCGAAAGAGCAGCTTGAAAATAACGATGCCAAAGTTTTGGGCGTGGTTTTCAACAAGCGGCAACACCACGTGCCGAATTGGATCTACAACCGCGTCTGATCGGCTGCCGCCGCCTGGTGGCCGCAAGGCCACACAGTATTGATTCTCCACAAGACGCCGCGTTGTCATACACAGTGGAAACCAAAATGTTAGAGAAGCTACAAGATCATGTTGGCGGTTCTCATGTTGCCGCCGAGAACGGATACTGCCTGCCGCCGGTGAGTTTTCAGCGTATTCTGCAACGCGAACGGATGCGATCCGATCGCAGCGGCGTTCCATTTGCGTTGCTGGTAATTTCACCGGAGGCAAATCGTCTGGCGGCATTTCAGCAATGCGAAATATCGTTGGCGAATCGACTTCGTGAAACCGATGTTGCCGGATACTTCAGCGATGAGCAACTGGCGGTACTGCTGACGGATACGAATCACGATGGTGCGAAGGCGTTGGCCAAGGTGATCGTGGCGGACTGTGACCTGGCGGACAATGTTGAACTCGGTATTTATGTCTATCCAACATTGCCGACTCAGGTGCTGTTGGCGACCACGTGCGAGCTTCCACAAGATGCATCCAAGATCTCAAACGAGGGTGCATCAGAGGTTGATTCGCCGGCGCCGAGACTCGCCCAGCCTCTTTTCGCGCAGGCATTGCCAATTTGGAAACGCACCAGCGATGTTGTCGCGTCTTGCCTGGGATTGATGATATTGGCACCGTTGTTGGCTGTCGTGGCGGCAGCAATCAAGCTGACTTCCCGGGGGCCAGTTCTCTTTCGACAACTGCGTAGCGGACAGGGTGGCGTGCCGTTCGTAATTTACAAATTCCGCACGATGTGCGCTAGCGCGGAAGAACGCAAGGCGGAGTTGCTGGGCCAGAACGAGCAGGACGGGCCCGCGTTTAAGGTCGTGGATGATCCGCGGATTACCGCAATTGGCGGCTACTTGCGGCGGACGTGTCTGGATGAACTGCCGCAACTGTGGAATGTTCTGCGCGGCGAAATGACCTTGGTCGGCCCGCGGCCACTTCCGTGCGATGAAGCTCGCCAGTGCGACAGTTGGCAACAGCGGCGGTTGGATATGGTCCCTGGTCTGACCTGTTTTTGGCAGGTGGATGGCTCGCGTAGTGATTTTGCTGAATGGATGCGAATGGACATCCGCTATTCAGGGCGGGCCTGGTTTTGGGTCGACATTGTGTTGTTATGGCGTACCTTGTTGAAGGTAGTTCTTCATCGAGCCTCCTGTTGAGTGGCTTCCGCCTTAGCATCTGAACGCGGCCAACGCCTGTTGTTGTCGGCCTACCTGAAATCAACCGTTTGTCGAGTCCATCATGTCGACGCTGCAAACCGTGCCTACCGAACCGGTTACGGCACCTGGCAAGGGCGACCGGTCGTTTCCAGTGCCGCCGTCTGGTTCGGCCAAATGGCGCCGCAAGAAAGAGCGAGCACTGTGTCAAATTGCTGCCGCATCGCGATTCCTTGGTGGGCCCCGACAGAGCCCGACGCCCGGTTCGTCGACGACAGGGATTCTGACCTACCACCATGTGGCGAAACAAGTGGCCAGCGATCCTTTCCTATTGAACGTGACACCGCAACGATTTAGGGAACAGATCGAAGGGCTGATCCGATTTGGTTATAGGGCTTGCTCGCTACGAGACGTGGTTGCCTGCCACCGAGAGAATCGAGCGTTACCAGACGAATCGTTCATCGTAGTCTTTGACGATGGACATCACAGCGTCTACGAAAACGCGTGGCCTGTTCTCAGGGACTTGGGCGTCCCGGCCACGATCTTCTTAGCGACGGGTTATCTTGATCGCGACACCCCGCTTCCGTTTGATACGTGCCAGACCGGTTTGTCTCGCTGTGGCGACACAAGACGACCACTTACCACACTTGAATGTGAAGAGATGTTGGGTAGTGGCTTGATCGACCTGGGGTCTCACACGCACACTCACGAGGACTTTTGCGGCCAGCCCGATCAGTTTGCTTACGATTTGACCTGTTCCTTGCAGTTGCTCCGCGGGCGTTTCGGCCTCAAACGGGTCACATTTTCCTTTCCCTACGGGCGATTTGATGCCGAAATGCAGCGAATTCTGGAGCAGCACCAACTGCTATGCGCGGTGACGGCGGAGTGCCAGTGCGTGACCCTCGGCGGTACCGGTCCCAATGTCGACCCGTTCGGTTGGGGCCGGTTCGGCGCCACTCAATTCGACACACCGCGCACGTTGGCAGCCAAATTGGATGGGTGGTACACGTGGCTGCAGCAACACTGGCGAAGACTTCGACGCTGAACTGTCTGTGTTGCGAGATAACACCACCGTGTTGTCTGGCCGCAACATGGGTGAGATCAGCGATCCCGCCAGACGCTCCAGAGGTCGTTACGGAGCTAGAGTTTATGACCGGTGGCACAATTTCTCGCCAGTGCGGCGCTCGCCTTGCAACGATTTGAAACAGGGGAAGATCTGCGCATACGTCCGCGACCAAGGAACGACTTCATGGCGACAAGCACGCTGATCCACGAGGACGACCAAGGGGCGCCCCGCCGCCTGGCGCTACGTGGGCTGGCAAAAAGACTGATGGCTTCCACGGATACGCACCGTGGAATCTCTGCCGTCTTAGATCAGGGTATCGTGAGCGGCCTGAGTTTCGCGACCTGTTCGATCGTCGCCATCGCCTGCGGTCGCTTCGAGTTGGGCGTAGCCCATCTCGTTTTGACGATTCTGGTGCTGGCCATGAACGTTCAAGGTGAGTTGGTCAATGCACCGTTCACGGTCTATCGACAGCGGCAACACGCGGCGGATCGCGCTGCATTCACCGGCAGCATGTTCGTCCACCAGAGTTGGTTGGCCGCCTTGAGCTTTATCGGTGTGTGCGGCTACCTGATCGTGTTGTATTGTGGGATTGGTCCGACTCACTTGATCGCGCCGTTGTGGATGCTGCTGCTGGCCCTGCCTTTCTGTTTAATGCACGCATTTCTGCGCCATTTGGCGTTCGCCTGCTTTCAGTTTCGCATTGCTCTGGCCATGGACATTACCGTCACATGGATTCAACTCGGTACGATCATGGCGCTATTCTTTACCGGCACGCTGACCGTCTCGTCGATCTTTGTTGCGATGGGGACAGCAAGTGCGATCGCCTGTGTTGCATGGTACTTGGTCCGTCCGGAGCCGTTTCAGATTGTCTGGCGGCGAAGTTGGCACGACTGGTGCGCCAATTGGTTGTTCGGCCGCTGGGCCATGCTCTCTCACGCCATCGGTTGCGCGATGACCTACGTCTTGCCCTGGCTGTTGGCGGCGATGCATGACGAATCCGCGACTGGCACGCTCGCCGCCTGCAGCAAGCTGAGTGCCTTGGCTGGAACATTTGTGGTGGGTGTGGCTCACTACCTTACGCCTAAGGCCGTCGCTTCCTACGCAAGTCATGGGTTGGCCGGGCTTCATCGCGTTTTAGGCGTGACGGCCGGAGTCTTCGTTTCGGCTGTGGGCCTGTTTTGCTTGATCGTACTGGTCACCGGGGACACACTCCTGACGGCTTTGTTCGGTAATGAATTTGCCGGGGCTGGGGCTGTGGCAAGTGTGCTGTCCCTGGCCGTTCTCCTCAATAGTCTGGCCGTCGTTGCGGGCAATGCGTTGTGGGCTATCGACCGACCACAAGCCAACCTGATTGGCGATGTCGCCGCCCTTCTGGCGACCTTGGTTGCGGCGGTTTGGCTGGTTGGCTGTTGGGGAGCACTCGGCGCGGCGGTGGCGATTCTGGTCGGTGGTGGCGTGGGTGCTGTCGTCCGTGGCACGACATTTTGGATTCTGAGTCAGCGCATTGCCGCTGCTGCGGAGGGTGTCTGATGCAAGGCCAGCTCGTTCAAACAAGTAATATCAACAATCGGGAGAATGACGGAGCCTCGTGGATTCTGATCGCCCTGATCGCACTTGTCCTAGGCACTGCATTTTTCGTTAGTGAAGTCGATTGGCACATTTCTACATACGAGAACTACTCGCTGGAAGCCGACGACGCCGAAGCCTTGGTGGCCACGGGCAGTAACACGCGAAAAGCTATTTACGCCACAATTGGTCTGCTGGGTGGGCTGCTGCTGCTGGCCGCCAGCCGCCAGCCTCGGCGACTTGCGAACCCGACGATGATGTTCTTGGCGACATACGTTGTGATGTGCTGCGCCAGTATCGCCTGGTCGGACGATCCGATTTTGTCAATCAAACGCGTAGCGGTCCTGGGCTTCTGCATCTTGGGAGCCATCGGCGTGGCGAAACACCTTAATGCGCTTGACCTGCTCAAGCTAACCGTCGTCATCGCATTTTTCCTGGTTGGCATGGGCGTGTGCACCGAATTGGCTTTGGGGACCTTCAAGCCGTTTAACGGGAACTACCGTTTTGCGGGTACGGTGCACCCCAATACCCAAGGTGCCTACTGTGCCGTCTTGGCGATTGCGGGATTCTTTGGGGCCAAAGGCCCGACGCGCGGCCGGTTCGTCTATCTGGCGGCACTGGCCCTCGGGATCGGACTGTTGCTGCTGACAAAATCTCGAGCAAGTTGTGCCGGGTGCCTGTTTGCGCTGTCAGCGGCCTGGCTCTTGAGTTCCGGCAGGGTCGCTCGGACGTTTGCCTGCGTCGGTGGTCCTCTGGCTGTCTGTCTGATCTTGATTGCATCGTTGCTGGCTGGCATGGAGGTGACCAGCGAACTCGACCGCGCCGCCCGCCTCGGTCGATCGGAACTCGAATCGAGCGTCGCGGGCCTCAATGGCCGTGTACCGCTGTGGACGCATCTGATGTCCCATGTCAGCGAGCGGCCTTTGTTGGGGTATGGCTACAACGGATTCTGGACGCCTCAACGGATTTACGAGATTTCCAGCGAACATGAATGGACGATCGCGACTGCCCATTCAGTTGTCATTGACGTGTTGCTAAGCGTCGGAATGATTGGTGGTCTGTTGTTTGGGATCACCTTTGCGATGACGCTGTATCAAGCGGGACGGCGGTGTCTGCAGACGCACGCCGCGGGTGATACGTACGTGTTTGCCTTGGCGATGTTTGCCATTGTCTCCGGGGTGTTCGAATCCGGCTTCGCGCAGCCGGCGGGGTTCGACACGTTTGTGGTGGCGTGCGGCTTGTTCTACGTCGTCATGCTACGGGAACGATGTGTTGCCGATCCGTCGCAACCAGGAAACATCGCGGCGACCCGCTGCCACCCCTTGCCTGTTCCTTACGGTGTGGGGAGCTCATGATGAACGTCGAATTGATCTCAGCGAACCGGCTCGAATCACATCACGTTGCCGCTTGGACGGATGTTCTCCGCTTGCAACCGTCGTTGGACAGTCCATTCTTCACACCAGAATTTACCCAGGTCGTGGCCTCGGTTCGCAAGGATGTTGAGGTCGCGTTGCTCTACGACGATGGTCGTTTGGCTGGCTTCTTTCCGTTTCAACGTACGCGGATGAATGTCGCCGTACCCGTCGGTGCGGGATTTTCCGAATTCCACGGCGTCATTGCCTCGCCGGACCTGCGCTGGAGTGCGCCGGAGTTGCTACGTGGTTGTGGGTTGCTGGCTTGGAAATACGACCACGTGCCTGTTTCGCAGGAGCCGTTTGCGAGATTTCACCAACGTGTCGGTAATTCACCATTTATGAATCTGACCGACGGGTTCGGAGCGTACTGCGCCGAACGACAGCGCAGCGGATCATCGGTTGTCCGAAAAACTGCCCGCAAACTCCGCAAGCTTCAGCGTAAAGTCGGACAGGTGTGTTTCGAGCTGCACGATGGCGGCCAGCGAGGGCTCGAAAAGCTGATCGAATGGAAGTCAGCACAGCACGCGCGAACCGGCGTAATCGACGTGTTTAGACGCGGCTGGGTGACAGATCTTCTTCGCCGCGTTCACTGTCATCAGGACACGGATTTCTCGGGAGTCATGTCTGTCCTTTCTGTCGGCGGTCAACCGATCGCAGTTCATCTAGGGATGCGAACCGGCACCGTTGCGCACATGTGGTACCCCGCCTTTGATACGGATTTCGGCGAGTATTCGCCTGGCATGATCCTGTTTTTGGAGATGGCACGCGAGTTGGCTAAGCAAGGTGTTGTTCGCATAGATCTTGGACCGACTCCACAGCGTTACAAGCAGAGTCTCCGGAGCGGTGACATCGCGGTTGCCATCGGAACGGCCGACCGGTACTTGTTGGCGCAGTTGGGGCGGCAGGCGTGGCAGGCTGGTCGAAGGCAAGTTCGCGCCTCCATCCTCGCCAAGCCGGCGCGCGTTCCCGCTAGATGGCTCTATCGAGTGCGTCAATGGCGGGCACTGTGACAATTTCGCAATCGGGATAGTATCGTAAATAGGACAACCGTCACAACTAACGCGAAGTCGGCATCCGACGACTAGGATTCAGAATCGGGGTAGATTGCGGAACGGTTTCCAACGTTTTGTCACCGCTCGCGTCGTAAGTTTGAACAGCCGAAGCCTCTTGATACGGGCACTATATGTCTGAGGAAGCCTCTTAGCTGCCGCGTAACGACTCGAGCAGAGCGATGAATGTGATAGCTGTTTCCGCACGTGATCTAACAAGGGATCACGCTATGCAATGGCGGACGTTACAGGCCGCGAATCCGTCATGCGCCGGGCCGCATTTTTGCATTGAGTTCGTCCAGGCCGTGGCGGAGGTGCGTGGGGACATTGAAGTCGCCATGGTGTCGCAAGATGGTGAGCCTATCGCATTCGTTCCCTTTCGACGAGCAAGGGGCAATGTCGCGCGACCGATCGCTGACAACTTCTCCGATTTCCAGGGATGCGTCGTCTCGCCAGACGCTTCGTGGGCAGCCGATGAGGTCCTACGACAGTGCCGTCTCAATGCATTCCACTTTTCTAATGTGCCAGAGAACTGCCCCGCGCTGGAGCCCTTTTTCTGGCAACGCAGGGAAGCCTCCTACATCGACCTGTCGAACGGATTCGAGGAGTATCGAGCCGCGAGGCGCAGAGCTGGCAGCGACGAAATCCAAGAATCTCTACGAAAGACTCGCAAGATCCAACGCGATACCCGACTGCAAGGACCTATCGGCGGAAAGACATGCCTGGCACAGGCAACGCGCTTGTCGCTCGTCCAGTGTTTGACGCCATCGGAGACTTCGACGAAGCGATGACCGGCGGCGGCTCGGACTACGATTTTTTTACTCGTGCTCGTGACGCAGGATATCCACTTTGGTACTCGCCCGAGGCGGTCGTTTACCATCGCGTTCCGGCGGAACGATTGACCTCGGAATTTCTGCGTTGGGATGCACTTTCCGGGGGTGCCGAGCACGCAGGTTATTTTGATTTTCAACGCAAGGGGCGAACGGCGGTGTTAAGTTTGTGCGGGGCGCGCCTCGTTCAGGCGTTGATCATCCACGTGCCGCTGTTGCTATGGGCTCAGCTGCTCGGCGACACACATGCCATTTTAGGGCGAAGAACCTCGTTGTGGCGGACGGAGGGCTACGTCAGACGTACGCTTTCGATCATTGCACCGGTTTGGTTTGCCCAGCCGCGTTTTTTTGAGTCGCTTGACCTTCGTCGTGGACGATCTATTTGCGGGTAAGTCGCATGAAGCTACTGCAGGTTTACAATAAGTACCGCAGCCTCTTCAACGGTGAAGACACGGTTGTCGAGCAAACTACGCATTTGGTCGAGAAACATGGCGGCGAAGTACGGATGATGTTGCGATCAAGTCGGGACATCGACACCGGGTTGATCGGGAAGACAAGTGCATTTCTGAGTGGAATCTACAGCCGGCGGGCGTATCAAGACATGAAGCGCGTGCTGCGCGAGGATCGTCCCGATGTGGTCCACGTGCATAATCTTTATCCGCTCTTCTCGCCGTCGATTCTGGTTGCGTGCCGCCGCGCGGACGTACCGGTTGTCGTGAGCATTCACAATCAACAGATGACGTGCCCCAAGTCGGATCACCTGTATCGTGGAAAGATCTGTGAACGATGCATCGGAGGCAACGAATACAACTGCGTCTTGCAGAATTGCCGCGGAAACTTCTTTGAAAGTATCGCCTATGCTACGCGAAGTCTTGTGGCTCGGAACATGCAGTTCTTCCACAACAATGTCACGTTGCTGGTCGCATTGAGCCAATTTGCCAAACGGCGGTTAATCGAGGCGGGTTTTCGCAACGAGCAGATAGTGGTGCTGCCCAATATGGTGCGCCTAGGAAATCAGCCGGTCGAGTCGGACAAGGGCCGGTACGTTGCTTTCGCTGGACGAATGAGCCCGGAAAAGGGAGTTGAAACGCTGCTGGCGGCCGCTCGAGAGCTACCCGAAATCAACGTAAGGCTCGCTGGGGGTGGCCCGATCGAAACGCAGTTACGATCCAAATTGCCACCCAATGTTCGAATGCTGGGACTCCTGAAGTCGGAGGCAATGGAGTCACTCTATCGAGGCGCAAGGTTCTTCGTATTGCCCAGTCGCAGCTACGAAATGTGTCCTTTGGTGATCTTGGAAGCGATGAGCCACGGTTTGCCAATCATCACTTCGCGGCTGGGCGGCCAGGCTGAACTGGTCGAAGATGGCGTCACTGGATTTCTGTTTGATCCAAACGATCCACACGATCTGGGCCAAAAAATCAAACGCCTCTGGAAAGATCCCGAACTGTGCCGACAGTTTGGCTCGGCTGGCTTTGCCAAAGTGCAATCGCAATACGGCGAAGAAACGTACTACGACCGGCTATGCGACATCTACGATCAAGCGATCTCGTTGACCGGTGGCATGCCAACACGGGTGCCCGCAGCACCAGAGGAAAGCTCACTCAACTCCGATTCAGTCGCACTGGGAGGGCAATCATGAACATGGCCCCCGACATCACCGTCGTCCTTTGTACGTTCAATCGCGCCCAGTGGTTACCTGGTGTAATCGCCAGCCTGGCGAACCAGCGTACCGAGGGCGCGTTTTCGTACGAGTTGTTGATCGTTGATAATGCTTCGATCGACAGCACGCCACATGTTGTCCAGAGCGAGGTGGCAAACTCCAACTTGCCGATGCGTTATGTGTGCGAAGAAACACCGGGAGTCTCCGCAGCCCGCAATCGAGGCATTCAAGAGGCCCGAGGCGAGTGGGTTGCCTTCTGCGACGACGACCAGCTGGCCGATTCGCAATGGTTGGCCGAGTTGTTCGATCTGGCGCGACGCAAGGAATGCCGCGTTGTCGGTGGGGCCGTGCATCTTGTTCGCACAAACCAAGACACCAACGGACAGTCACTCGGAGATTCTGCCAATGAGCGACTGTCCTCGTACTTGGAAAACCTACTTGCGCCCGGTGGACGCAGCCAAAGGGTCAAGAGATTCAGTCGTCGCGATGCACTGAACAGCGGAAATCAAATGGTCCACCGCGCTGTTTTTAGGCAAGTGGGCGTCTACAACGAAAGCTGTCGAGAGGGTGGTGAAGACACTGATTGGTTTCTCCGACTGATCGCGGCCGGCATCGAGGTCTGGTTTACGCCGACGGCCGTCATGCGACATCTGGTTCCGGATTATCGGTTGTCCGTCGAGTACTTGCGGTGGGTGTCGTTACGCCAAGGATGGATTACAGGACGCCACCACCTGGATCATCGCGGACTGTTGTCGGCCAGCTTGTTCGGCCTGGCACGGCTTGGGCAGGTTGCCCTGCAACATGGTCCACAACTATTGATTGCCCAAGCGACGGGCCACCGTGACCAGGCACTCTATCGCCGTTGCCGGTTATGGCGAATTACTGGTTTCGGTCGCCACTTGTTGCGCCGAATCCTGCCGGGGTTGTTTCCACAGCAGGACTTTTGTTCCTGGATCGAGTTTCGCGGCGAGCGCGAACAGTTCGCACCCACTCCAATTCCTCAAGCAGTTTCGCAGTAGTGATGAAAAATCAGCGGCTGAACATCCTGCTTTGCCATAACCACTACCAGCATCCTGGCGGTGAAGATTCGACGTTTGCCGACGAATCGATGCTGCTGGAATCACATGGTCACAACGTCATTCGTTACACGATGCACAACGACGACATTTGCGACATGCGTCGTACGAAGTTAGCTGTGAAGACGATGTGGAATCGGCAGACTTACTACGAAGTTCGCGCGCTCGTGCGCGAGCATCGCCCGGCCGTGATGCATTGCACGAATACGTTTCCATTGATTTCACCCTCGGTCTATTACGCGGCCAAAGACGAATCCGTGCCCGTGGTTCAGTCTCTGCACAACTACCGAATGTTCTGCGCTAATTCACTCTTCTTGCGAGATGGACGTGCCTGTGAAGATTGCCTGGGGAAGCGGATCCCTTGGCCGGCCATGGTCCACGGATGCTACCGGGAAAGTCGACTGGCCACGGCCGCTGTGATTTCGATGGTCGCGATTCATCGCTTCATGCGAACGTGGATCGACGCCATTCAGTTGTATTGCACGCCCACCGAATTCGCTCGACAGAAGTTCATTCAAGGCGGCATTGCCTCGGAGAAAATTGTCGTCAAGCCGAATTTTGTTGGCGAGGATCGGGGTGTTGGAGAGGGGCGCGGCAACTATGTTGTCTTCGCGGGGAGGCTCTCGCGTGAGAAAGGCATCGAAACCCTGTTGCAAGTATGGCGGCAACTGACTGATTGCATTACGTTGAAAATCGTGGGGGACGGACCGATCAGCGATGTTGTTGCCAGGGCGGCTTCACACGATAGCCGGATTCAGTGGATGGGGCAACGTTCCTGCCAAGAGGTCGCCGCGATCATTGGCGAAGCGAAATGCGTGTTATTGCCGTCGATCTGCTACGAGACTTTTGGGCGAACCGTGATCGAAGCATATTGCAAAGGGACGCCGGTGATTGTCTCTGACGGCGGAGCCATTGCCGAACTGGTCCGCGAGAACGAAACCGGATACCTGTTTGAATCCGGCAACGCCGATCAACTGCTTGCCAAGCTCAACGTTCTGCTCGCCAACACCGCGCCACAGCGAATGCGGCAAGCTGCTCGACGGGCCTATGAACTGAAATATACCGCCGAAGAAAACTACCGCCAATTGCTTGACCTCTATTCTCGAGCGTCGAACAAAGTGCAACATGCGACGGTCGCGCCGATTGTAGCTGGAGATCCGGTTATCGACCCGCAGGTTAGCTCGTAACCCGGATCGAGTGGCTGCACCAAATCAAACTCAGACAATTGGCAGGAATCCGTAACGGTGCGGTACCGTTGGCGTCTGGTGACCTAGGCTTCGAGAAAGGGTTAGGTTGCGCGCAGCGATGAATCCTGTTGCCGTTGGACGAGCAGCAAGTGAATCATGAAGACACGCGGGATTTCAGGGTCACGAGATGAGTATTGCTGTCATTACGGGGTCGGCCGGATTGGTCGGTTCGGAAGCCACGCGTCATTTTGCCGGGTTGGGCATGGACGTTGTGGGTATCGACAACGATATGCGGCAGCAGTTCTTTGGAACGGAGGCATCAACGGATTGGCAGCGAAGCCAACTCGCCCGCGACTTGGGACGATCGTATTACCACGCCAACTGCGATATCCGAGATCCTGATTCGATCAACCGTCTGTTCGACGCTTTCCGGAACGACATCGAATTGGTGATTCACACGGCCGCGCAGCCATCACATGACTGGGCAGCGAAAGATCCTCAAACGGACTTTGCCGTCAATGCCAACGGCACACTGAATCTGCTCGAAGCGACTCGCAAGTGTGCGCCGAAAGCGGTGTTTCTGTTTACGTCGACGAACAAGGTCTACGGCGATGCACCGAATCGCCTGCCCTTGCGGGAAAAGGAGACACGTTGGGAAATTGACCCCGCGCATAAGTTTGCCGAAGGAATATCGGAAGACTTTTCCATTGACCAGTCACTTCACAGTTTATTCGGTGCCTCGAAAGTTGCGGCCGACGTGATGGTGCAAGAGTACGGCAAGTACTTCGGACTCCACACCGCATGTTTCCGCGGCGGTTGCCTCACGGGCCCCAATCACTCCGGAACTCAGTTGCATGGATTCCTGGCCTACCTGGTGAAGTGTGCAGCGACTGGTACACCTTACACTGTATTTGGATACGAAGGCAAACAAGTACGTGACAATATCCACAGAGCGGACTTGATTCGCGCATTCGAGTACGTGTTTCAAAACCCTCGCTGCGGCGAAGTTTACAATATTGGCGGATCACGCTTCAGCAATTGCTCGATGTTAGCCCCAATACCGTTCAATGAATCACAACTACTGACTGCTTAAAGGTTTTCGTTGGTGGCGGTGGGTGTCGGTGTTGTGGTCGCTTCTTCGGCCAGCCAGACATTTTGCGTTTGATGACGCGCGGGTTGATTCGGTTG
>JASLRF010000170.1 GCA_030744095.1 Pirellulaceae bacterium
CGCCGCGAGAGGTGTTAACGAACATAGCAGTTGGCTTCATCAATCCAAAACAAGCGTCGCTGAACATGCTGCGCGTTTCTTCCGTGAGCGGCACGTGAGTCACCACAATATCCGCTTCACGCAGCACTTCATCGAGAGACAGGAGCTGTATGTCGAGGGCACGAACATGATCAGAGTTCGGATCGACGTAATCGTCGTGCGCGATAATTGGCATGTCGAACGCCTTGGCTCGCTGGGCAACCAGTGTTCCGATTCGCCCCAACCCGATCACGCCCAATGTCTTGCCGAACAGTTCGCTTCCCGTGAACGCTTTGCGATTCCAACCACCGCCGTTGGTATCAAGATGTGCTGCCGGAATCCTGCGTGCCAGTGCCAGAATCAACCCAATCGTCAACTCAGCCACCGAGATCGAGTTCTCCTGCGGAGCGTAAGTCACGACGATACCCGCTTCCGTCGCCGCATCGGTGTCGATATTGTCCAGCCCAGCACCGGCACGCCCGATGACTTCGAGTCTCGGAGCGGCATTGATGAGTTTAGCTGTCACTTGCGTCTGATTGCGAACGATCAGTGCCTGTGCGTCGCCGATAGAACTACTCAGTCGACTCACATCGTTCCACAGCTCTGGGGCGAATGTAACATCAAAGTCGCTTCGCAGCGCGTCCATTGCCGGGCCTGTGACGTTCTCGCTGACCAGTATGTTACTACTCGTTGAATTCACGACACTTACCATGCTCCCGTGCGTTTCCAGGCCGATGCTTGCTGAAACGCTTCGGCCGCTGCAGCACCAGCCTGTGCGCCACGGGCTTCACTTTGCCGAATCATTATCTCTTCCAGCGGCGAGAAGCCGGCGTTCTCGCCACGTGCCAACTGGCTCTGGTGACAACGCACCATCTGCCGTTTGAGTTCCACGAACTCCGACACATCCACGTAGAACTCTGGTTGGAAGCCGACCAATTCAACCGTGTCCATCCACCACAGCGCGGGTGGCTGTGCCAGCGGTGCGGATTCGGTCTTGTGTCCCGCCGACGCACAGAACCACGAGGCTGCTTCGGACACTGCCGACGCGGCGCGATGATCCGCGTGGTAATCGTCGGCCGAATGAGCCAGTACGAGTGTCGCGCGGAATTGGCGTAACAACTCGACAACGGTCCTCCGCGACTCGACGGAGTCAAACAGCTCGCCATCTCCGAAGCCACCTTCGAGCAGTTCCGCGTGAAGCAATTCGGCGGCGGCCTGCATTTCACCGCTCCGCACGTCACCAAGATTCTCTATCGGCGGATCCGGCTGTCCCTTGTCTCCGCGACATAAGACAGCAATTCCAATCACCGCTCCGTCAGCCCTCGCACGGGCTAGCGTCCCGGCGCACAACAGTTCGGCATCGTCGGGATGAGCCACAACCGCCAGTACACGTTCGTTCGCAAAATCGAGTTTCATGATCTGTTTTTCCGCGGCAATCAATTACCGTTCGGCGGTTGGCCGTTCTTCCATGCACCGGCCAGTTTCTGATACTCGAAGGGAGTCATCACACTCCCTTTGTCACCAGCCTGCCAACCCGCCACATGATGCGGTTCGGCTCCCGCTTCCGACATTTGTTCCCAGTTTGCCGCCCAGCTTTCGTTGCCATCGCCGATGCGACCGTCTCGATCGACTTGAAACACTTTTCCTTCTCGATAGCTTCGAATCGCAAGGTTCACCATCATCACCGCAGCCGCTCCAAGTTCAGGATCGTTATTGACAGACTGTGGTTTTCCGGTGCGGATCGCCTCGAAGAAGTTCAGAAAATGCATACTGTTGATGTCGTGTTCGACCGTCGCTTCGTGTGTCGTGCGCTTCGACTTACTGTCCAGTGTCACTTGCGGTCGTTCCGGAACGAAATCGAACGATGCTTTCGTTCCGTTCAGGTAACATGGTTTGTGGAACAGCAGCGCGCCGTAATGGCCGCGGATGATATGCTCCAGCTTCAGCTCTTCGGCAACCATCGTGCTGCTGACGACGCCCTGCACGCTTTCATGAAAATCGGCGATCAGCGAGCCGACGTCCGGCACATCGCGATCGTCGTATTCCAAGAAGATCCCGCCGCCGCCGACCACTCGCCCAGGATTCCGCAGCCCCGTCGCCTTGAGGATGCCCGTGATGCGATGGACGAACAGATCCCCAAACATTCCCATACTGAACGGCCAATAACAACGCCACTGCCCATACGTAGCACGGTCGAAGACCATCTCCGGCGCCAGACCCTCGTCAACGCCAAGCCAGCGTCGCCAGTCAATCGTCTTTGGCGTCATCTCTTCGGTGATGACGTTGTGCCGCGACATTCCTGCGCGGCCGTTGCGGAAGCATTCGGTCTGGAACTGGAGGATCTTACCGAGTTGCCCTGCGTTAATCATTTCGCGAGCCATGTTCCAGACGGGCGAACTGGTCGATTGCACACCGACCTGCATGACGAGACCGCTGGACTTCCACGCATCGACGACTTCACGCGACTGATCAATCGTGTGAGTCATCGGCTTTTCGCAGTAGACATGCTTTCCCGCGGCCAGTGCGTCGATTGTCTGCCTGGCGTGCCAGTGATCGGGCGTCGCGATGCAGACCGCGTCAACTGCGTCGTCGGCCAGCATATCGCGGTAGTCCGGATACGATTTGGGAGTAACGTCCGTCTCCTTTTTGATGTAGTCGATCGCCTGGTCGCGATGCACCGTATAAACATCGCTGACCGCAACCATATCGATCTTCGCTCCCAGCTTGCGGATTTTCGCGAGCGTCTTGACGTGCGTACCAAAACCTCGCCGACCCGGTCCAATCACGCCAACCCGAATCCGCTCGTTCACTCCCACGGTACGAGCCCGCGCAGGCGCGGACAGCAAGCCCGCCGCAGCGCCAACAGCGCCCCCCGTCGCCGTTGTCTTGATGAAGTCGCGTCTAGAAACATTGGAATCTGTCATGAGTCGATTCTCCTTAGTTGGACAGCGCCATTTTGTAGGGAGTTTGTCAGTTCTTTCTGCCCCAAAGGGCAACGCTGTGAAGGACTTTCAAGCGTGTATTGCCGGGCTATCACAGCGGGTTCTACCGCGAAGCGGTTACATTCCAAAGCCCAGGGTCGCTGTGCAGCAGCACACCCTGGGTAACGAATACCCTAACGACGATCATACCCTGAAAGGGTTTTACAAGGGCAAGACGTCAGTTGCTTGCATGGCGTTAGTCGAATTCCAACTTTGTCTAACGCCTTCGGCGTAAGCACTTAATCGGGTCGAATACCCTGGGTGCGCGTCTTCGACGCGCACCCTGGGCTTTGGAGTACAACCGCTTCGCGGTAAACGCGCCTCAGCAGGCACTTGCATCAATTCTCTCGCATTGCGAACGCCTGGATAACGCTGCAGTGGGAGATAACGATAAAGAGAGCCTGAATCTGGCCTTTTTCATACCCTCCAAAATCTGCGAGCCCCCAGTTTTCCAGGTCCTAGAAATGCTTCACAGCGTTGCCTTTCAGGACGAGCTTCATGAATGTTCCATAATCCCAGGGCGTTGCCCTGGGCTGACATGTTGAGGCCCTTTCAGGGTGAAGATAACGTTGATTTAAACCATGATAGAGAGGATTGTTAGGAATATCCTTTGTCGCAATGTGGCGCTATCCAACTTGGCTTCACATCATATCGAGTGCTCATTCAATAAGCTTCCTCTTGAGCAGTTGCTGGATGCCGTCGGAGAGGATTCGATCCACTTGCGGATCACAGAACGCCACGCCAACCTCATAGCCGCCTTGTGTAAAAGCCTCAGCGGTTGGGAGATACCACGGTCCACCGTCGCCGTAACCAGCTATCGCGACAAACCGTTTTGGAAAAAGCACTTGTGCGCCAAGCTGGTATTCCACAAACGGTTCACCCGGCAGATGCAGCAACGAAACGTCGTTGACGTGCAGTGCGCTGAGCGTAATCGGCATCTTTCGTTCGTATCGTTTGAGCCATGCCAGTGTGAACGCTGGTCGGTTACGGAGGACGACACGCTTAGTTTTGTCGGAGATCTGTCGTTGTATCTCATCTGCGGAGAGATCAGCTCGCGGCCGTGGAAGAATGTCGTGCGTTTGCCAGTGGACGCTACGAATCGGTACAGGCTGCAGTATTGCTGACGCAGCTTCCATCGCTTGGTAAACGCGCTGCGTCAACAGTTGCCGGTTCTCCTTTACGTCACTGTTGTTGTACTTGCCCGTGTTCTGGTTGCCTGCACAACCGGTGAAATAGATGTGCGTGCACGCTGGGTCGTCGTGTTGTTGCTTCAGCCGTCGGGCCAGACCGACGAATTCGCTGCTGACCCGTCCTTCCTGGCAGCAATAGCTGATGGGATGCACGGCATAGTAGTAGCACGCGGTGACTTTCGTCTTTCCATCGTAGAAGGCAACCGCCTTTAGCCAAGGATCGATGACACCAGCTGGCAGATGTCGCACATCGCTGCCGCCGGGAGCAACGCTACGATTCTTGCGCACGAGACCATCGTCGCCGAGGATGCGCCGATTCGAAGTGACCTCTTCGACTTGCGCCTGTGCTTTGGCAACATGCGTGATTTGCCGCGGACTCCCCAGTGCATCCTCGATGGTACTCCGGCCGCGATCAAGGCACCGCTCAAGGAATTCAGAATCGACGTTCGGCGGCAGGTCGCCCTGTTCACGCACGATGCGATCGGTTTCCAGACAGACGAACGGAGCATCGTGCTGGTGGACGCACTGCACGGCGACACGATCCGCTGTCGTGCCGGCCGTCTCAGCCAATGCTTTTCGCCACGCCAGATGCGCCTCGTTGCAAATACCTGTCCAGTCGACGGAACAAACAACGATCGGCTTGCCGGCACCGAGCAGCACGAACCCGATCGCTTCCAGAGGATCGTCGACGGTCGTCACGGATGGAATCCAGCCACCGCAAAGCGAATGTCCTTTGGGTGGCGTGACGTCGAAGCGGAATGGGGCAATGGCGAGGTTCATGTTTCCGTTTCAGATCTACTTCAAGGACAACAAGTATGCGATCAAATCCGCCATCTCCTGGGGCGTGACTTTCTTTTCAAGTCCTTCGGCCATCAACGATTTACCGGAGCTGCGGAACTCTTCAATATCGCTGCGGAGGATCGTCTGCTGTTTACCTTCTGCCTGCCGAAGTGTGATGCTGGTGGGTGTTTCCGACGCAATGATGCCAGTGATGATCCGACCGTCCAGCGTGGCCACGATATACTCTAGGAAATTCGGCGATACCTCGCGATTCGGATCGAGCAGATTCACGAGCAGTTGGGCCGGGCTTCGATTCTGGATCGTTGCCAGATTCGGGCCAACTTCGTGTCCCTGATCGCCGAGCCGGTGGCAGTTGATGCATTCCCGCTTGAACGCGCGTTCGCCGCGCAACCGGTCGGCCCGCAGTGATAATGCCTGCTG
>JASLRF010000171.1 GCA_030744095.1 Pirellulaceae bacterium
GGTCAACGTAATCGCGACACATCGCCTTCTGAATCTTGGGGTAGACCTGTGGACGAATCCATTGACGACCGTATGAAGGTCGGCTCCATTAGAGATTGTTCGAGGAATTACTGTCCGATAGTCGCCTTTCGCTCCGCGAAAGGAGCGTGCTTTCGCGGAGCGAAAGACGACAATAGAAGATCGGACACTGCTAAACGGGGCGACGCGCGAGTGTTCGGTGAAGATTCCGATACAGAGTCATTCCGGGTACAGGGTCGTGGACAGATAGCGTTCGCCGATGTCCGGCAGCACGACCACGATCAGTTTGCCATTGTTTTCCGGCCGTTTGGCAACTTCCAACGCCGCCCAGGCAGCGGCGCCGCTGCTGATACCGCACATCAGCCCTTCCTGACCCGCCAGCTGGCGAGCCGTTTCCGCGGCGTCTTCATCAGCGACCTGGACAACATCATCGATCACCTCGATGTTCAGAACATCAGGAATGAACCCGGCCCCGATGCCTTGGATGGTATGCTTGCCCGGCTTGAGCGCTTCACCGGCGCGGCGTTGTGTAATCACCGGGCTGTTGGCGGGTTCAACGGCGATTGACTGCAGGGACGGCTTGAGTTCCTTCAGCGTTTCTGAAACGCCCGTAATCGTGCCACCGGTGCCGACGCCGGAGACAAAGATGTCGATTTTGCCATCGGTGTCGCGCCAGATCTCTGGCGCCGTGGTCTGACGGTGGACTTCCGGGTTGGCGGGATTCTTGAACTGTTGCGGCATGAAATAGCGATCCGGATCCTCCGCGACCAATTCTTCGGCTCGCCGGACAGCGCCCGGCATCCCTTCGGCGGCCGGCGTCAGCACCAATTCGGCACCTAACGCCCGCAGCATCCGGCGTCGTTCTTTGGTCATGCTCTCGGGCATCGTGACCCGCAGCTTGTAGCCCCGCGCCGCACAAACAAACGCCAACCCGATCCCCGTGTTGCCGCTGGTCGGTTCAATGATCACGGTATCGGCGTGGATCTTGTCGTCCCGCTCCGCAGCATTGATCATCGCCATCCCGATCCGATCCTTGACACTCCATAAAGGGTTCATGTTTTCGACTTTTGCAACCACAGTGGCTACGCAACCGTCGGTTACTCGATTCAACGCCACCAAAGGTGTGTTGCCGATGCACTGTGTAATCGTTTCGTTGATACCCTGATTGGCTGCAGTTGACATGGTGGTTCCTTCTGTTTCGAATCGAAGTGGCCGAATGGCGGGAAACTGAATATAGCAGACCATTCAAAACAGGGTCAACGCAATCAGACTTGATTGTTGCTACGATGAATATGGGTACATTTTCAAGCGACACCTAAATGCTCAAAATGACGGAACTGCGTTTCCGTCATTACGCGTGATAAGCGATTTCAGAACACCCAGGTTGATGGTCTCCGCGAGGAAATGTACAGACCCGTCCGTCATCGCCACTTGGACCCCGCCGGGATGGTTGCTTCCCATTTCGCCGGCGCCTCCGTTGATCATCGTTTTCATCGTTTCCAGATCCAGGTCGGTGGGCTCCATCCAATTGGTCGAGGATCCGACGACCTCAACGACCAGAATCGTATTTGACGTTCCGTCTGTGACGTCCGCAAAACGGATCTGATTCGGACCTTCAAAAACCGTACCAGGTCCGACAATGGCCATGTAATTGGTCCGAGCATGATTCGTCCCATCCGCCGACGGGCAGCCATATACTTCAATCGCGATCTGCGAAAGGTGCTGATTCTGGGGTGAATCCCAGGCAGTGTTGAAATCGATCTGCTCATACAGCGCGGATTGTCCAATGAAGGGGAGAATCAACGTTCTCCAACTGTGCAACTTGTTACCGTCTTCGTCCACCGTGTAGGCCGGTGGAAGTGCTCCGTAGCTATCGTGGTAATTGTGCATGGCCAGGGCAATTTGCTTGAGATTATTCGAGCATTGCATCCGTCGCGCAGCTTCCCTCGCTGCTTGGACAGCTGGTAGCAAAAGGGCAATCAATACCGGACCCATACAGAGAAAGACTCCCAACACGACGATCATGGCGACCATTCCGCCTGACATTCCGGAGGCCGTTGCCGGTGCCGTCACCGCGCCGGGTTTCAGAGGCGCGCCAATCGTCACCGTCTGACCGCACGAAGCGCAAGGGCCACTCTGCCCCACATACTCGTCGCCAACCTGGGTTACTTTGCCGCAATGCGGGCATTGGAATCGTATAGGCATCGAAATTCTCCTGATTGCAAGCAAGGGCTTGAAATGTAGCGCCGCTGAACTCGAATGGGTACGTGGATGTTCCTCAATCTCTAATTTGGGTTATTCGACCCGAGGGAGACTATCTTGGTGAATTTGGCGCACGGCATCTTGGTGAGTCTTGTCGCGAGAACTGGAATTACGATGCCCCGACTGGCAGACGCCTGAGCGTACGATTATCTTGGTCCAGCGTTATCAGACCGTCAATCCGGCCTCCACTCGAACCATCCCACACGATGAACACAACAACATCTAGACGTGTTGCCTTGGTTACCGGTGGCGGAACGGGCGTGGGACGCGCCGCGGTCCTGCAATTTGCCCGCCGAGGTTTCGACGTCGTCATCAACTACTCACGATCCGCTGATGACGCACAGTCGACGGCGCGTGACGCCGAAAATCTCGGTGCCGACGCCTTAGTTGTCGCCTGCGATGTAGCCAACGACGAGCAGGTCCGCGCAATGGCCGAACAGTGCCGGCAACGGTTCGGGCGTTTGGATGTGATCGTCAACAACGCGGGGCGGACTCACTTTATCGACCACACGAATCTGGAAGCGGTCACCGAAGACGTTTGGGACGAGATTCTGGGTGTTAATCTGAAGGGTGCGTTCTTTGTGAGCCGCGCGGGAATTCCTCTATTGCAATCCTCAGTCGGCGGCGCGATCGTCAATGTGGCCTCGACGGCCGCTGTCAGCGGTCAAGGTAGCTCGATTCCCTACGCAGCCTCCAAAGGCGCGCTGATCACCATGACCAAGTCGATGGCTAGATCGCTCGCACCTAGAATCCGCGTGAACGCGGTCTGCCCTGGACCGATCATTTCACGGTGGCTGTCTGATCATCCAGAGATGCTGGACGGCGCGATCAAGATTACGCCATTGGAACGGGCGTCGACAACCGACGACGTGGCCGACGTGATCACGTTTCTGGCGTGTGACGCGGAAATGAT
>JASLRF010000172.1 GCA_030744095.1 Pirellulaceae bacterium
GGAGCCTGCAATACGAACGGCGCGACATTCGATGCGGTGATCGAACTGGCTGTGGTGTCGACGCTGAACGGAATGTCACCGACTTCAAGAATACCGTCTCCCAGATAGGTCGGTGAAAGAGCCAACAGCGTGGCATTCTCAATTGCCGTTACGATCGCCGTGCCGATCGCATCCTGATCGTCGGTCACGCTGTAGTCGAGTGGCACGCGTCCCGGTTGCACGGTGGCGTCAGTGGTGAATTCAAACGTCACTTTGGCGGATCCGCTGGATACCGTAAAGTGTTCGCCTTCTTGAATCGCGCGACCGCCAATCACTGAAGTCACAACCCGCAATACTCCATCGGGAACTTGCATCGCCTGTCCGACACCTGGCGTTTGAATCTCATACGGGGCAACGCCGGCAACTGTCAAACTGCTCGAATTCGCATCAACTTCGTGCACGAACTCGCCGCCAAGATCGACGGCACCGTTTCCTAGGTTGGTCGGATTCAGTCCGACCAACGTGGGCGGCATCACCGAGCGTACAGCCGCAACGACGCTGTCCGCAATCTGATCAATCGTGCTGGAGGCCGTGAACGGTATGGCGATATTCCCGGCTTGAACTGACTGGCCGTCACCGATTTGGTCAAATTCAAAGGTCACGGGATTACCGATCGGGTTGCCCGCGATCGAAAAAGTCTCGCCACGGGTCACGCCAGCAACCAACGTGATCACAGGTGACCCCGACACATCTAACGTATCATTTGCGGTCAAGCCAAGGATCACACGGCCGATGCCGGCGTTTCTAGCCGCAATGCTGAAGCTCTCAGCTTGCACGGCCGCCACAATCGCATCGGCGATGGCATCTTGTGTTCCGTTGTTTTGAGTCATGTCGATTGCCACGTTGGACGGCGAGATCTTACCATCGCTGTCAAACTCGAAGGTCACGATCCGACGGCTGTCGCCGATGGTCAGTGTGTCGCCATCGGCGATGCCACCAGATGCGGCTCCCAAGGCGGGAATCTGGATGGCTGTGGGTAGCTGGACCTTGAAGGGTGGGGTGGCGTTGACCGCCTGCAAGCTGTTCTGGCTCAGGAACAAGTCGATGAACGCATCGCCATCGTCACCGTTAGCATTTGGCGAAGGATTGCCATCTGTTTCGCCGTCGATGCGGCTGCCCAGAATCGGACCGTCAACCAGCACATGGGCCGCACCGTTGCTGCTGGACAGTGTGGCATATCGCGGATCGGCAGCATCGCCAAAATCCAATACTACATCGCCCAACATCACCGTGAACTGAGTCTCGCCGGACAACTGATTTGGTTTCAAGCTATTAGTGGCTTGATCCTTGATGGCGCCCACAAATCGCGAACTACCAACGGTGCCGTCAAAGACGTTACCGATACCCGTGACGCGAGCCGCATTGTCAATGAAAATCCGCTCGGAAGTGGCGGGTGTGGCGGACGCTCCGGAGAGTTCGCTGCCGTTGATCGACTGCTGGATTGCCACGACCATTTGCGTTGCGTCAAACGTGGCCGACGGAATGTACTCGATGGCAACCGAAGCAGGTTCGCCGACTATTCCAATTTGTTGCAGATGGCTGGGTACGGTCGAGTTTGACGTGTCGACACCGTGATTCGAAGTACCGCCGATGTCAACGGCACCCAGACCCAAATGCGCGGGCGCGAGATTCAATCCGGCGGTCAACAACACGGGCACCAGCGCATTGCCGATATCGTCGGCTGTGCTGCTGTCGCCGTAGACGATGACCGTGTTTCCAGGCGTCTGGTTGCCGTCTCGGTCGTTGTCAAACTCAAAAGTGACGCGATTGATCTCGACGCCCATGCTATTCAGCAGGAAGATATCAAACGTCTCACTGTCTCGAATGCCGCCCGATTCACCCGACTGAATCAGATTACTGAGGGTCGTATTCCATAGGTGCTGTTGACCACCAATCGCCGGATCGCCCCCATCAATCCGACCGCTGCCAAGGTTGGAGGCCGGGATCAGCGGATGCAAATCGACATTCGAGCTATTCAGCGCGACCACCATCGTTGCCGCGATGTTTTCTGGCAAATCTTGGTCGGTAAAGGGTAAGCGAATATTGCCCGGAACAACGTCACCTGGTGCAGCCTCGACATCAAATTCGAATCGCGTCAGGCGAATGCCGTCATCAATCGTAATCACTTGACCGTCGGAAATCCCCGTTTGCGTCAAACCAGGGCTGGTGCTGCTATCCACCAAGAAATCTACCGTTCGCAGATCGACGTCACCCCCGCCAACGTGGACAGGAGCCAGGTTCAGATTTGAACTCGTAAGCACCGTCACAATCGCATCGGCCACGGCGGTCTGGCTGCTGGCGGTAGTAAAGGGAATGGCGACATTGCCCGCTGTAACCTGGCCGTCACTATCGAATTCGAAGGTGGCGGTGGGGCGCGCTCCGGTGACTGGATCCCGATTGGTGCCGAGCTGATTCGTTATTGTAAAAGTGTCACCTTCGTTAATGGCCGCGCCACCAGCGATTGGGACCAACAAGTGCAAACCGGCACCTGGCGTTTGCAACCGCAGTGATGCGCCTGGGACCTGTATGCCAAATGGCTGCATGACGCCCGGCTGACCGGCCTGGGCCAGACTGCTCAGCGAAGACCTCAACTCATGACTACGTGCGCCACGAAGATGCACCAGACCGTTCCCCAAATTGTCCGTGGTCAACGCTTGATTGGCATCTTTCAAGCTACCATCCGCGACCGCTTGCTGAATTGCATCGCCGATAAAGCTGCCGATCTCAGTATGGGTGTCCGCAGTCGAGAATGGAATGACGTGGGTTTCTGGAAACACGAAACCGTCAGAATCGAACTCAAAGCGGACGACATTGTTGCCGTCGGAGATTGAAAACGTCTGTCCGTCAGCAACGCCTCCAGAGACACCTGATTCAGTCAGGCTGCTCAGTTCGGCACCGGACTGCGGGAGAAAGAGCGAGTGTGCGGCCGTGGTGCCCAAGTGAATCTGCCCGCGGCCCAAGTTGACGGGGTTCAGCCCGATTCCAGAGTTCGCGATGGCGTTGACGATTGAGAAGGCAATTTCGTTCTGTGTCGAAGTGTTCTCAAAACGAATTGGCAGATTGGCACCGTTAAGCCGGTTGTCTTTATCGAATTCAAACTTGAGGCTACGGGTGATCATACCGTCGTCAAAGTTGACAGTGAACGTCTCGCCATCGCGGATTCCACCCAGACGACCACCTTCAGCCGGAACTTGAATTGTCACCGTCTGCGGTACTTGAATCGTGTACCCGCTTTCGAACTCAAACCGTTCCTCGACGCCGTCCAGGTCGGTTACGGTGAACGCGTCGCCGTCGACGATCTGATCGCCGGATGGAGCGGTGACCATAAAGCGATCCTGGTTATTGAGCGCCACCACGTACACGCTGTCGGGCGTCCAAATACCTGACAGCGGCGTCAGGCGAATCGTATCGCTGGTGCGGTTGTAGCTAAACGTGTAGTCGATGCCATCCTGCAGCAACACGCCATTGCGGGTGATCGTTACTGCTTGGCTAAGGACCGTTGTGTCATCGATTCCAATTCCGTCAGTCGGATCGGCGGGCTCGACGCCATCCACCAGACGAATTTCGAAGTTTGACGAAATCACTCCGGCGCCA
>JASLRF010000173.1 GCA_030744095.1 Pirellulaceae bacterium
CTGAACAATAGGTTAGGCCCATACGGTTGTCCAAGAACCGTGTTGCGATTTGGCAACCCGACCTGCCCTGGAAACGGTTGCAGCGTTTGCACACCTCTGCAAATGTGCGCCGTTCGTACCGACGGTAGCGACAGTGCGGATTGAACGATTTCGCCTGGTTGCCGCAAAAGACAAGTCGTCCTGCAAGATCGGATGCGGATGACTGTGGTAGCATTGATCTTCGCAGGTGTGCACGAATTGACGGCGCACAATCGGCTCACTTTCCGCCGCAGGTTTGTTTCGGTTGCCTGAATTATCCGGTAGACTATTCAAGCACCTTCGTTCACGTCTCATTTGCATTCGCAGGAATCTGGGCTTGTCGCTGATGGACAAACGGGATTACGTACTGATCGTCGAAGATAGTCCGACTCAATTGGCACAGATGCAGTTATTGCTGGAGGAAGCGCATTTTCGGACGGAGACCGCCGTTAATGGTCAACTCGGCTTGGATAAAGTCCGTCAAGAACTCCCCATGATGGTCGTGACCGATTTGCATATGCCGGAGATGAATGGGCTGGAACTGGTCGAGATGCTAAAGATGGAGTTTCCATCCTTGCCGGTGTTGCTGACCACCGCCCAAGGCAGCGAAGAGATTGCAATCGAGGCATTGCAAAAAGGGGCAGCTAGCTATGTCCCGAAACGCAATCTCGAGGAGATGCTTCTTTCCACGGTTGAGCAACTCATGACACTGGCCGAAGCGAGTCGCAAAGCAGAACTCTTGGCGGACCATCTGACGGGCGTCGACATTACAATGGAGCTGCCCAATGATGATTCCCTGTTGCCGCAGATCATCGCTCGACTGCAACGGCCGGTCGAAGAACTGAAAATCTGCAGTGAAGCGACGTCATTTACAATTGCCACGGCATTGGACGAAGCGCTGCGAAATGCCATGATCCACGGAAACCTCGAAGTTTCATCGGACCTGCGCGAGATCGATAACGGAAGACCGTACGCCGATCTGATTCGGCAACGTCGTGACGAGTCACCCTATCGAGAACGTCGCGTCCACATCAGCTTAAGGGCATCGCGCGAGGAAGCCATCTTTGTCATTCGTGACGAAGGTCCCGGCTTTGATCCGTTGCTGATCCCCGATCCAACGGATCCGGAGAACTTCGACAAAGTAAGTGGTCGAGGATTGATGTTGATCCAGGCCTTCATGGATGAGGTGAACCATAGTGCCAACGGAAGTGAAATCACCATGATCAAGCGGCCGGCTTCTCCAGACGATGATGACACGTAAGAACTCTGTTCCGCTCCCGCGTCACTTCGCATTGCGTTGCGATCGTTAAATCTGGAGAAGGTGGTTTTTTCGATCCATGAGTCTATCGAAGACGGTGTCACGGCATTCAATGCAACTGCGCAGCCAGACGGCTAGCCAGCCATCTCCGGAGGAGCAAACTTACCGATTTAGCGGGCGCGACGTTGGCCGGTCAAAACGTCTCTCAGACCGTGCCCGGTGGCCATCCGGCGGTCGAAACAGCTTCCAGTCGACTTAGAAAAGCAATCCGCCAATACACCGGTTGCCAACAATTTGATTATCATGGAAGAGATGATCACCGCCTGCATTCGCAGGAGCGGCTCATCTCCTTTCTATCGCAGTTTCTTGCCGTGACGGACGTTTGATGGAGTTCCTGGTCTTGGAAGTTGATGATGTGCGGTTTGGCATCCCTACTTTGGATGTCAAGGAGGTAGTGCGCGCCGCCAGCCTAGGTGACGCACCGGCGCAGTTCCCAAACATGATGGGTATGCTGAATTACCGCGGTCAGGTTCTGGGAGTTTTCGAGCTGAGTTGTCTGCGAGGAGGTACGCATCGTGAACTGACGCCGCACGCGCACTTGATCATCCTCCAGGCCGGTGGGTTCTTGTTTGCACTCTGCGTCGACCAGGCAACCGAGATCATGACATGGACTGACGGCGAAGAGCCGACGGACAAGCCAGGATCTGTTGGAGATTCAGTGGACGACACATTGAACGCCATCGCACATCCTCACTTGGGTATGGTGCATCTATTAGACACAAGCGAGCTGTGGTCGGAATTGCATCTTGAGAAGAGTCATCAGCCAACACAGGAAGTCGAGGCCAGCTAATGCCAGAAGACGCAGATGTTGGAATCCGAGAACAACCAATTCTTGATTTCGTCCAACAGCGGACAGGGTTGTACTTTCGTAGTGTTCAACACGCTCATGCCGTGACGGCCATCGATCGCGCCATGCAACGCGCCGGTACGAACGATCCGATTGACTACGTCGCGCTGCTGGAACTCGATCTGATCGCCTTGGACGAGTTGGTTGTCGAACTTGTCGTCTGCGAGACCTATTTCTTTCGATTTCCAGATCAATTTCGATTCCTTTCCGAAACGGTTCTCCCGGAACTCAGAGGACGTGCGGATCAACAGACGGTCATGCGTTTCTGGAGTGCTGGTTGCGCTACCGGCGAAGAAGCGTATTCGTTGGCCATCGTCCTGCGAGAAGCGGGCTTGCTCGGTCAATCGCACATCCTGGCAACGGATATCTCCAAGCCGGCACTCGAACACGCGCGGCGAGCGGTCTATCAAGCGTGGGCGTTACGTGGAGACGGTAATCGTCGCGTAGAACCTCACGCGACGTGCAGTGACGGCTTCCATCATTTGGCACCGGCGATTCGCGATGCCGTTCATTTCGCCCATGTCAATTTGGCATTCGACGTGTACCCATCGTTGGTGACGGGGACTGGAAACCAGGACGTGATCCTCTGTAGAAATGTACTGATCTACTTGGATCCAGCGGTGATCCCGCGTGTGGCGTCGAGCCTTTTTAGTTCCTTAGTGCCGGGTGGCTGGTTGATCACTGCAGCAAGTGATCCGGCGCTCGACCTGCATGCTCCCTTCCAGACTGTAGAGGCGCCCGGTGGCGTCTACTATCGGCGGCCGCTGGAATCGGCGGCCATTGCGCAGCAACTACCGATGCAAAGTGCACCAGCAGAGACAGACACGTCGCTACGAACGTGTGCAGCTCCGCCGGCCGACCAGGTCACTTCCGGCCCGGTCGTCGAATTGGCTCGGCAGGCATTGTTGGCCGGTCAGTACGATCGTGCTGCGGAACTGACGGCGGCAGATACGAACCAGGAGGAAGTGGGCTGCTTGCACGTCAAAGCGCTCGCAAATTCGGATACGGATCTAGCCCAAACCGCGTGTCAGAGAATCCTCGTGCGGCATCCGTTTTCTGTCGAGCTACACTATCTTCACGCTGTGCTGTTGATGGAACAGCGTCGCGATCAGCAAGCCGTGACTGTGATCAGGCGCGTTCTGTTTCTTGATCCCTCTCAGGTGATCGCTCATCTTACGTTAGGCGCTCTACTGCGTCGTGCAGGCGACCTGTCCGGTGCGTATCGGGCCTTTCGCAACGCTCGGGACTTGTGCCAGGCAAAGGATGGGGCGCTGCACGTGCCGTTGACCGAGGATGAGACGTTCGGTTCTGTACGACGTGTCGCCTTGTCGCAGCTCGCCTCGCTCGACGTTTCGGCGGGGGCAATGGAATGAGCCGGAGCCACGAGGAAACGTGTACCCCGTTTGATTGGGAGGATGCCAAACGTCGGCTGAGCCAACTTGCTGAAACGCTTGACCCGGCGCGTCACGATTCCGTCGAACGGGCTCGGCAGATTCTGGACGAACGCGCCCGGGAATTGGCTGTTCCCCTGGCCCCAGATGCAGATGAAACGGACTCGATCGAAATCTTGACATTTCGGATGGGAGGCGAATTGTACGCCCTGGAGACGATGTTTATTCTGGAACTGACACGCGTTGCCACCTTGACCAAAGTGCCTGACTGCCCGGCGTTTGTGCGAGGTATTACGAATCTGCGAGGTGAGGTCCTGGCCATCGTTGATTTGTGTACGCTCTTTCAGGTGGCGGACCCGCCTCACGACAAACCGTGGATACTGGTTCTGGGAGATGATCGAGCTGAATTCGGAATCGTGATTGACGACGCTGTTGACGTCTTCTCCATCAATACGTGCGAAATTTTTGCAACACCCGTTTCCGTGTCCGGCGTGCAACATAATTTGCTGCGAGGTGTGACGGAAGAGGCGATGCTGGTGCTGGATGGGGCCGCGCTGCTGGCCGACCAACGGCTGATGATTGACGAAACTTGAGCTGCAACTTTGAGGTATTGAGATGACGATCCGTGAACGACTAACATCGATTTCTTTGCGTTGGCAGATTTGCCTGCTGATCGGGATTGCGCTGATCGCGCTGATCGCATCTTTGGCGATCACGGCGTCGTTGTCGTTGGCGTTTTCTGAGATCACCGATCTGCTGGCTCAAAAACTTCTCACCGTAGGCTTGATTGTGTTGTGCATTGCTGGTCTGGTCGCTTTTCTCGCCTCCGGGCGGATTACGGCACCGCTCGAAATGCTGACCGCTGCCGCGAATCAGATTGCCGCAGGTGACTTGGATACCGAGTTGCCGCAGGTGCGACCGTTGGGCGAGGTGAAGGCGCTTTATGGGTCGATCGGAGAAATGACCAGCAGCCTTCGCCAGATGATCGACCATGCCTCGGCACAGGAGGCACGAACTCAGGCAATCTTCAATTCGACGGCGGATGCGCTGGTCACGATCGACGAACGAGGCAATCTGCTCTCCTGCAACGAAACTACAGAAAAACTCTTCGGCATCGATCGGATCGAGATGGTCGGCAAAAAAGCCTCCTTGCTGGTTCCCGCGCTTTACGACGAAAACGTTCGATACAAGCCGAGCGAGCTGACGCGAGGCGAGACACGCCAGGTCGGAGGGGAGTCGGATGTCGTGGGGTATCACCGCGACGGTCGGGAATTGCCCATCTCGTTGCGAGTCACGGAAATGGATCACTTGGGCGAACGGCTGTACATTGCCACAATGCAAGACATTACGGAACGGAAACAAGCCGAGCAGCAACGTGAAGACTTGTTCACTGCGATTCGAGATGCCGTCAGTCGGCTGGCGGCCGGAACGCAGGACATCCTGGCGACGACCACGCAGCAGTCGACGGGTGCTCAGCAACAAGCGGCCGCAGTATCGCAAACGGTGGCGACGGTCAATGAGGTTGCGCAGACCGCCGATCAGGCGGCCCAACGTGCCGGCATTGTGGCGGAGGCAGCCAAGCAAGCCGAGACGGTAGGAAAAGCAGGCCGCAAAGCAGTTGAGCAATCAGTTGCGTCGATGGACACCGTGCGAGAGCAGGTTCAGTCAATTGCACAGAATATCCTCTCGTTGGCCGAACGCGCTCAGGCTATCGGAGAGATTATTGCGACTGTCAGCGACATTGCGGAACAGACCAACGTATTGGCCCTGAATGCTGCGGTCGAAGCCTCGCGAGCTGGCGAACACGGCAAGGGCTTCGCCGTCGTGGCCAGCGAAGTTAAAGCGTTGGCCGAGCAATCCAAGAAAGCGACGAGGCAAGTTCGCCAGATCCTGGGCGAAATACAACACGCAATGAATACCGCCGTTCTGTCCATTGAGAAAGGCACTGGCTCAGTTGACAAAGCCGGTGAGGTCGTCGGCCAAACCGGGGACACGATCAGGGCGCTGGAAGAGATGCTGAGCCAATCGGCTCGGACAGCGTCACAAATCTCCGCTTCGTCTGGCCAACAAGCAACCGGTGTCATTCAGCTGAACGAGGCGATCAAGAACATAGACCGCGTGACGCAACAGAACGTCGAGGCAATTCAGCAGATCGAAGCGTCCGCCCATAGCCTGAACGCATTGAGCAACGAATTGGCCGGGCTGACTTCGTAAACGGTGATTGAGCGACAGGAGCACTAGCGGTAGTGCCGGTGAGCTGTGGGGATGACACGGTTATTCGGTTGAACGTGGTGACATGATGGTGGATCGAGAAAAACTCGCCCAACGCCTGATGGCGACGTACCTGGAAGAACTGCGGGAACATGTCGCCTCCATGAACCGCAATTTATTGGCGATGGAGGATGGCCCCGCTCCCGAGGAACGGCGGGAATTGTTCAATCTGCTGTTCCGTTCCGCACACAGCTTGAAAGGCGCCTCGCGGGCAGTCTGCGTCGAGCTGGTCGAACAAGTCTGTCATCAGATGGAAGATGTATTGGGCGCGGCACGGGACGGCAAGCTCGAGTTGATGCCAGCCCATTTCATTGTGTTGTTCAAAGGCGTTGATGGGATCGAGGACGCTGGGAACCGGTTGCGAGAGTCCCGCGATCTGACAGATTCGCCCTTGCACGCCTTACTGCCGGACCTCACGGCCGCCGCAGCTGGAGAGCTTGATGTGGCGGACGAAACCAAATCTGCCGCCGCCAGCCCGCCGCCTGCGGAGGAGCCTGCGCCAACCGAAGAAGCCACGTCACTGTCTACAACGGTTCCTCCACAGACGGTAACTGACAACGTGTCACCACCATTGGGAGACGTGACGGCACCGGCCGCGATATCCCCCAGAGAACTGGCAACCGAGAGAGGCTCCATCCGCAAGAAGCCAAAAAAGAAAGCGGGTACGAAGCCAGTCAAGAAGC
>JASLRF010000174.1 GCA_030744095.1 Pirellulaceae bacterium
GTCTTTGTTTCCCATCTGCGGTGCGAGATGTGATACACCTCGGCACTGTAGATGTTGGCCTTCGAACCGTGCTCGAGCGGAAACGGAATCGAATAGATCTTGTTCGCCAATTCGTCGGTACACTGTCCCGTCGCCAAGACCCCATCTTCGGCGAACGCCACACTATTGATGTTCCTCAGCTTCGCATTCTTGGCTGCTGGTAAGGTCACGCGGACGTAACGGCTTTTTTCCAGATCGAGCGGATTGATCTTGCCGTCAGCGTCGACGGTGAGAATCGCAAAATGGTTATCCTGCTGGCGGCGCACAGACAGATAAACCTTGCCGCTCTTGGGATTGACGACCATGTCCTCAATCTTCACTCCCTCCGGCTTGGCTTTCATGCTGGTGGCGATCAGGTTGATGACGTTGTCAATGCGCTTCTTCAGTTTCACGAGGGGTCCAGTGTCGCCAGTGTCGATTGCCACCACCGCGGCACCCGCCGGATCGGCGACCAGCAACAGGCCACTGGGCCCAAAACTCATGCGGCCGATCGACTTGAGTCCGGGATTTCCCGTCTCCGCGCCTGCCAAATAGTCCACCCCTTTCAGTTCGGCTCTGGCCTGCTGGCCTCCGAACAACGTCGACAAACACCCCAACGCGACAGTCATGCAGGTGACAACCAGAAAGTGCGTCTTCGTTCTCATGATGTTGATCCTTTTTTCTCGAAGCGGTTGGTGCTGGTTCTGAATATTGGGAAATCCGGGATTGCTGCTCGCCCGATCGGCGTTCGATCAGGATACCGATTCATGTGCGCAAGTTCCAGCATTCCCCGTACAGACATTCTTCGAACCAAAAAGAGGCCCCCTTTTCGTCGTCCGCGCGATGTAGCACGGACACACGCGCGGATCCGCACGTCTTGCGTTGCAGTATCGGTACTTGAAGGCTAAAGGAACTTGCCGGTCCCTACTTCCATTCGCTTTGCGTTCTGGCGAGCGGATTTTTGGCGACTGCGACGACCGATTTTCGCGTCTCACAAGCCCCCTCGGCATGTGAATTGCGTGGGTAAGATCGGCATATCCAAATGCCGATTCGATTTGCAGTAGCTTTCAGCAATATCTTGTTTGGGAGGATGGGTATGACGCAGCTCAAAGACTATGCGACGGTGGAAGTGGTCACGGTCGCAGCCGATGCACCGATTGATGATGCCATTAAGTTACTGGGGGAGCATCATGTCCGACATCTGCCTGTTGTTCGAGACGGTTTACCGGTTGGAATGGTCTCAGAGGGCGACGTGCTGGTAGCTGTTGGCGGCGTACCAAGCGAACAGCGTGTCTCGAGCCATGACGCAACGGTGTGCCATGCAGGCCCGACTGTTGTAGAGCAAATCATGACAGCCAACATCGTAACGCTCTCATCTGAAGAATCGGTCGCGGTTGCGGCGCGGGTGATGCTCGAGCGACAAATCTCCGCGGTGCTCCTCATTTCGAACGAGACCGTTGTGGGTATCGTCACGGAGACGGACTATTTACGGCAGTTTGTCGACGAGAACACGCTCCTGCCCCATGTGTATAGGCAAGAACCTGTCGCTAGCCACATGACGACTGAGATCGTGACAGCCGCCCCAACCGAGAGTGCGTTCACACTTATGCGGAGAATGTCCAAGCGAATTCGTCATTTGCCGGTCCTGGACGATGGCAAGCTGGTCGGAATTCTGTCTGATCATGACGTCCGCCGCGCCTTGGCGCTCGACAGAATTGAACAGATTACGAAGCCAGAGGAACGCATTCGCCTGATGGAGAAGTTCGACGCCGAACACATAATGAACAGGAATGTCAAAACGACGACACCCACCGCGACGCTCGCACAGGCTGCCAAACAGATGATCGAGAACAAGATCGGGGGCCTGCCGGTGATCGAGGTGAGTGCTTTGGTCGGCATCATTACAGAGACAGACCTCTTGCGTGTTTGCGTGAACGCAGACCGAGATTCGTCGTAGTCTGTGTAGCCGCCCATCAGGTGCTGGAGATTGATGGAAAATGAAGCAGCGTGCGTCAGGCTCCGAATGAAACACGCACGTTTGGACCAAGCAGCTAAAAAGGAGGGCTTCGCCGTGGGACTCTGGCAAAACTTCCAAGACGAGCCGGTCAGCAGGTTGTCGCTGCGCGAACCTGTGACCGCAAAACCAAGCGACACGTTGCGGGAAGTGATCGCCCGCATGCGAGACCGAAAGCTCGGGTGTGCGATCGTCGCGGACGATGAGGATAAACCAATCGGGATCTTCACCGAGAGCACGCTAACGCAACTCCTCAACAAGCATGGTTCGTCGGTCGTCGACGACAGGCTTGAAAAACACATGACGTCTCCCTGCCCCTGGGTCCAACTGACCGATCCGATTGCTTTTGTGGTCGAAGCCATGCAATTGAAGAATATACGATTCCTGTGTGTCGTAGATGGAGAGGGTCGTATTGCTAGGCTGACCGGACAAAAAGGTCTGATTGAATTCGTGGC
>JASLRF010000175.1 GCA_030744095.1 Pirellulaceae bacterium
GTCATGTTGATTGCAGGGTTGCCGCTACTGAACCTGTGCATCAATGCCGGGCTGATGGTGGGACACGTTGACGATCAGCCGGTTCGCTTTTGGTCGGTCTTCAAGTTCCTCCGCGTCGTGCTGGCGAGCCCGATTCAGTTCATTGACGAATTCCGTTGGACGAATGTCATCGGCACCCTGGTCGGGTTGGCGGCTGTCGGGTTGGCTGGCCCGTTGGCGTGGGCCGCGCGCCGGTGGGCGATCGGTTCATGGCTGGTGCTGGTGTCCACCGCTGTTTGCCTGGCCTTGCCAGGGCCGATCATTGGTCTCAGTGTCATCTGGCTGCTCAATCGCGACGGTTCACCTCTGTTGATCTGGCTCTACGATCGCACGATCCTGGCCCCCTGCCTGGCGACATTGGTTCGTGCCTTTCCGATCGCCATGTTGATCACCTGGTTTTCGCTTAGGACCGTCTCTTCTGATGTGTTGGACTCTGCGTCGACCGAAGGTGCAGGTGGCGTGAGGCGTTTTATTCACATTGCTGTCCCGCAACGCAAGTTGGCATTCGGCGTCGCCTGGTTTGCTGCGGTGGTGATCGCGATTGGAGATCTTTCGGCGAGTATCCTGGTAACACCACCAGGCGTGTCAACCATTCCCATTCGCGTTTTCGGGCTCCTGCACGCAGGTGTCGACGACCAGGTTGCCGGTCTATGCCTGGCTATGGTGGGGGAGTTCGTCGTATTGGCCGTGGTCACGATCACCGTCATCGCTTTGGCAGAAAACCGGGTTCGGGCCGAACGCCACCGGCGTGTATAATGAAATCATGCTCGCTCATGCCCCGCTATGCTGCTTCTTGCTTGTGACCTTTGTGCCCGTGATTGCGCGCGCCGTTGATCACGTCTCGCTTGAGCGAGATGGTCGACCGATCCATATTTCAGGGAAAGTCCTGGTCGAAGCCCAAGACGGTGGCTTGCTCCTGATGGATTCCTCACGCGTACTTTGGGCCGTCACGCCTGACGAGATCACGCGTCATGACAAAGACCAGCAGGAATTCAAGTTGCTCGACAAAGAAGGCATGTCCGAGCAGTTGCAGAAAGAACTGATTGGCCGGTTTCGCGTGCATAAGACCGCTCATTACGTCATCTGCTACAACACATCGGCGGCGTATGCCGGGTGGTGTGGTGCCTTGTTCGAGCGCTTGTACCGAGCGTTTGGAACCTACTGGAAGAACCGCGGCTTCGAACTGGATGAACCGAAATGGCCGCTTGTCGCACTGGTGTTTGACGATCGCCAATCGTACGCTCAATATGCCAAGTCTGAATTGGGTGACGCCACTTCGTCGATCATCGGCTATTTCAGTTTGCGTTCCAACCGTGTCACGATGTACGACTTGACAGGCGTTGACCGGATCGGACCTGGCCGCACCAGTTCCGCGGCGCAAATCAATCGCATCTTGTCACGCCCCGAAGCCGAGCGCACCGTCGCCACCATCATTCACGAAGCGACCCACCAATTGGCGTTTAATCGAGGTCTGCAGACTCGATACGCTGACATTCCGCTGTGGGTCAGTGAAGGCCTTGCGATTTACTTCGAAACGCCGGACCTCCGCAGCTCGAAAGGATGGCGAAATATTGGAGGTGTGAACCGTGTCCGCTTGAACGAATTTCGGCGTTACCAGCAGAGCCGCCCACAGAATTCGCTGGTCACACTCATCTCTGACGATCAGCGATTCCGTAGTGTGCGTACCGCTCCCGACGCGTATTGCGAGGCCTGGGCGTTGAACTACTTCTTGATCCGCAAACACCCCAAAGAGTATCTCAAGTACACCAAGCTGATGGCGGAAAAGAAACGACTTCTGTACGATAGCCCGGAAGAGCGTCGCCAGCAGTTTCAAGAGGCCTTTGGCGAAGACTTGGGGCGGTTGGACCGGGAGTTCTTGCGCGACATTCGCTCGATCCGCTGAACTGGGCGGCGAACGTCGAGAACTCCCGTTGGAAAACTCGAAATGCCTGGTTCCGCTTGAACTAGGAGCCCCAGGCCGACTATCATTGTTGCAACCATTGACCCGCCCACTGCCCTGCCCCAAGGAGTTATTCATGTCGGCATCCCCACCGATCAAAGATGCATCTCGTCGAGATTTCTTGCAGAAGTCGTCGGCAGCAGTTGTTGGCGGCTCGCTGGCCGCCACACTCGGTGCGGCCCGTACGGTCCACGCCGCCGGTAGCGACATACTCAAAGTCGGACTGATCGGTTGTGGAGGGCGTGGTAGCGGTGCTGCCGTGAACGCAATGCGTGCCGAAGAGAACCTACAACTGGTCGCTTTGGCCGATGCGTTTGCGGATCGGTTAGATGACTGCAAACAGATTGTCCAACGCCAAATTGGCAAAAAGTACGCCGTCAAAGACGAGACCTGCTTCGTTGGATTTGACGCCTACAAACAACTGCTGGAAACTGACGTGGACGTCGTACTACTGTGCACGCCGCCACACTTCCGACCGGCACAGCTGCGCGCGTCGATCGAGGCGGGAAAACATGTCTTCTGCGAGAAACCGGTCGCAGTCGATCCCACGGGCGTCCGCAGCGTTCTGGAAACTGTCGAGCTCGCAAAACAGAAGAACCTGAGCATCGTATCGGGTTTGTGTTGGAGGTACGACCTGGGTGTCCGAGAAACTATAGGACGTATCAAAGACGGTGCCATTGGTGACATCGTGACCATTCAAGAGAACTACTTGACTGGCACCCTTTGGCATCGAGGTCGCCAGGATTCTTGGAGCGAAATGGAGTACCAGATGCGGAACTGGCTCTACTTCGCTTGGCTTTCCGGTGACCACATCGTCGAACAACACATTCACAGCCTGGACAAGGCCCTCTGGCTGATGGATGACGAGCCGCCCGTCAGTTGCGTAGGGCTTGGTGGCCGCCAAGTGCGAAGCGAAGAGAAATGGGGTCATATCTTTGATCACTTCGCCGTCTGTTACGAATGGGCCAACGGTGCGAAGACATTCGCCTACACGCGACAAATGAAGGGCTGCCACAACGAGGTCGAGGATCACGTGCTAGGTACCAAAGGTGCCGCAAAAATCCTCAAGCACGAGATCTCGCAAAAAGCGATGCCAGGCGATGAAGGCAAGTGGAAATACAAGGGCCCCAAGCCGAGCATGTACAATGTGGAACACAAGGAGTTGTTCGCTAGTATCCGATCGGGGGACATCCTAAACAACGGCAAGTACATGTCGTACAGCACGTTGCTGGCGATAATGGGACGCGAAGCCTGTTATACGGGTGAGAAGATCACCTGGGAAAAGGCGATCAACTCGAAGCAGGATCTCAGTCCGAAGGCATACGCATGGACGGATATCGCAGTCCCCGAAGTCGCCGTGCCTGGCAAGACGAAACTTGCATAGTTCAGTCTGCCTGCCAGCAGTTGACTCAATAAGAAACGGCCGAGCGAAACAAAGTCGCTCGGCCGTTTTCGTTGCTTTTCGGTATTAGGATGGCGCGTTAGGCGTCCTTCTTCTTTTTCTTCTTCTTTTTGCCACCTCGGTTGGGGGCAGCCTTCTTCCGTTGCTCAGGCGTCAGCAATGCCAGTACGGCTTTCTGGAATCCCTGTTGGATTTCACGTGTTTTCGCCAAAGCGGCTTTCTCTTCGGCCGTTAGCCCAACCGCCTCTTCCGCAGCTGCTTGGGCGGCTTTACCTTTCTTGCCGTCTGCGACCGCCTTCTTCCGGGCAGCGCCAAGCTCACGACGCTTCTTGCCGACCACCTTGTTCGCTTCGGCAAGTTTCGGTTGAGCTTCACTTTGCAGCTTCTTGATCTTCGCCGTCTGCTCTTCGGTCAGATCAACTTTGGCACTCAGTTGCTTGAGATAATTTCCCAATGCGGTTTGCCGAGCTTTGTTGGCATTGCCCTTCTTCTTTTTCTTTTTTGCGTCCTGTGCCGCCAGTGGCAGGGTAATGGCGACAGCCAAACAAACGAGAACAAGGCTCTTCAGTACATTCTTCATCGACAAGTCTCCTGAGAATAGGAAGTAAATTGTGTCGGGTAACAATCCTTATTCCCCAGAGCACAGCGAAACAAAAACCGTTGATGCGGCGTCATGCCACGTCCTAGTCACAAAAATGCAGAGGCAGTGCCGTCACCGCATCCATCTAAAATAATCAGACCGAAACCGTTAGGCAAACAGTTGTTTGATCACGCTGCCGTCGCGGACAATCGTGATCGGCCTAGTGCTCTGTCAAGACTAGGAATTAGGGTTGTCGAGCTTGATTGTCGTGGTTCGCTCCGGGAACGAAACGCATTGATCGCGATCAACGACTATCTCGCCAGGCGACCGTTCTTCTCCAACCCTAAAATCAAAAATTGACAAAGCACTAGGAGCGAACAGCGAATATCATTGATGATCCAGTCCTTAGTCGATGGCCTTGGTAGACGATTTCTTGTTGGAAGTCTTCTTGCTCGTCGCGGGCTTCGCTTTTCGAGCGTTCGGTTTGACTGATCTGTCACGCTTCTGCGTAGCTCTCGTCAGTGACAACAGTTGCTTTTCAAGGGTCTTGTCGCGGTCCTTCTGGATAGACTGCAGTTGCTCGTCCAGCCTCTTGAGCCGCTCAGCGGTTCGATCACGATCTCGCTGCAGCAATGTGGCGCGCAGGTCATAGACTTCGGCCAATGTCTTACGCAGCGCGTCGCGCAGATCATCAGGGCCGCCCATCTGCAATCTTGCCCCCAGCAACCTCGCACGTGACTGAGCTTTCCAGAGTTTTAGCTCGGCAGGGTAGCGATCACGGCCTTCGAACTGTTTCAGGCGTAGCCGATTTCGATCCAATTCCCGCACCGCTCGCTCATACTCCTTGGGCACGTTTTCCTTGAGGCGAGCTAAAACGTCACATAACTCGCGATGATGCTCACGCACAAACTTGCCGACGTGAGCTTCCGTTTCGGCGGTGATTGGGACGAGCCGTTTAGATTTGGCTGCAGCGGCATTTTTTGCGGATTGTTGTTGAGCAGCTGATGTTCGGTTTGCGGCGTTGCGGTTGGGAGAATTCTGTTTTTTGGATTGCGCCTGCGCCACGCGAACTGCGCCAGCATCGTCGCGCTGCTGGCGCTTCCTTGTATCACGCTTAGCCGTGTCACTGGCGCCGGTCAGTGGCACAGCAAAGGCGACAGACGCGAGCACCAGCACGGACATGCACAACAAAGTATTTTTCATCACGCTACTCCTGCTCCTCCGCATCGGTGAAACCGGCCAAGGCAGCCATCATCCAGGATGGAGCTTGCAGCCGATCGTCATTCACTTCGGCACGGACAGTTGGCTCGCTATGCGACGCCAGTGGTTCATCATCGAGCAGCCCGTCGATAGACTCGCCATCGCTAACCAGGGTCGTGGTGACGAGCAGCTCGCCGGTCTCCACCCATAGTGAGGCCAATTCGCCGGAATCAAACGCGGAAACATCAGTCGCGGCAACGGGCTGGCCGCCTGGATTCAA
>JASLRF010000176.1 GCA_030744095.1 Pirellulaceae bacterium
TCCAGACAGCCGACCAGCAACGCTATGCCAATGTGCTGTTGACCCTCGGCGTTCGCATGGATTGAAACCTGCCTTTTCGCGCGGGCTCAAGCTCGCACACTCCACCGAATCATCCGAGCACACGCTTTGGTGATTCGTCGCTTGGCCTACCCTGCGGTTCGAGATCGATAGTGCTCTGCCCAACGTATTCTGATGTGTGCCACTGGCCTTGCCAGTGCTCCTGATTGGCAAGCCCATCGATCCCACGCACTGCCAGAGCCAGCGGCAGACCAGCCCCCGCTGGGCAACTCAGTGAAGTTCGTCTTCGACAGTTACGTGGCAGAATTTGACGTAAGTCGTTTGCTGGTGGTGCGAGTTTCCAGGGAATGGCTAAAAGCGTAGTGCCAAAAGTGGTCGGCGAGCGGCGAGTTGGTGTTGATTTTTCAGAGCGTGCGCACATGATCTCCGTGGTGTCGAAAAGCGGAGTTCTCGATGTTCGCTCGCATCAAGAAATCAGGCCCCTATCAGTACGTCCAAGTCGTGCATAACGAGCGCATCGACGGACGCGTTCGCCAACGGGTCATTGCAACGCTTGGGCGGCTCGACGTGCTCAAAGAATCTGGACAGCTCGACGGGTTGCTCGAATCGTTGGCGCGGTTGAGCGACCATGTCGCCGTTCTGCACGCACTCAAGACGAATCAGATCACGCCGAGTCGTACCGTCCATCTCGGTGGGCCGCTGGTGTTCGATAAACTTTGGCAACAACTTGGCCTGCCCGGCATTCTGCGCCGGTTGTTGTCAGGTCGCCGCTTCGAGTTCCCTTTGGAACGCATCGTGTTCATCACCGTGTTGCATCGTCTGTTCGCTCCGGGAAGCGACCGCGCGGCGGAACGTTGGTGTCGGCGGTACGCGATGGGAGAGCTGGATCGCCTCGACTTGCATCATTTCTATCGCACGATGGGATGGCTGGGCGAGCCATTGCCTGCCGACCAACAAGGCGAAGACCAGCCGTTGGGTCCGAGGTTACGCAAAGACCTGATCGAAGAGGCGCTGTTCCAACGCCGCCGCGATCTGTTCACGGGTCTGCGGTTGGTGTTCATCGACACGACCTCGATCTACTTCGAGGGCCACGGCGGAGAAACGATCGGCCAACGCGGCTACAGCAAAGACCACCGGCCGGACCTTCGACAAATGATCGTCGTGGTGGTGACCGATGACCAGGGGCGTCCGGTTTGCAGCGAACTGTTGCCGGGGAATACGGCTGACATCACGACGCTCGTACCGGTGGTCGACCGCTTGCGGAAGCGGTTCGGCATTCGGGATGTGTGTGTGGTGGCCGACCGCGGCATGATCAGCGAAAAGACGATCGGCGAACTGACACAGCGCGGCATCCATTACATCCTCGGCGCGCGTCTGCGGAATGTGAAAGAGATTCGCGAGACGGTCCTGTCTCGCGGCGGCCGCTACCACGAAGTGTATGGTCCGCGCGAGCACAGCAAATCGCCGTCGCCTCTAAAAGTGAAACAGGTGCTGGTCGACGAGCGGCGCTACATCGTCTGCCACAACGAAGAACAAGCCCGCCAGGACCAGACGGACCGGGGAACGATCCTGGAAAAACTCCGCGAGCAGTTGAAGCAGGGAAGCACATCGTTGGTGGGCAACAAGGGCTACCGCAAGTACTTGACTGCGACGGGCCGCGGTGCGTTTCAGATTGACGAGGCAAAAGTCCGGCGGGACGCACGTTTCGACGGCAAGTGGGTTTTGCGGACGGACACCGATCTGCCGGCAGAAGAAGCTGCGCTGCGTTACAAAGACTTGCTGCTGGTCGAGGACGCGTTTCGCACGGCGAAGTCGATCCTGCAGACGCGTCCGATCTTCCACAAATGCGACGATACGATCCGCGGTCACGTGTTCTGTAGTTTCTTGGCATTGGTGTTGTTGAAGGAACTGGAAGCGCGGATGCAATCGCGAGGTTGGCAAGCGGAATGGGCCCGCTTGCGAGATGACTTGGACGAACTGCAGGAATTGACGTTACCCTTGGGCGAGAAGACGTTTGTGATCCGCACGCCGCCGGTCGGTGAAGCGGGTCGTGCGATCCAGGCTGTTGGAGTTGCACTGGGGTCGAGCGTTCGGCTCGTACGCTGATCACGCCCGACCGACTCTGACGTGTAGTGCCAAAGCCCTCGGGCTCGATCGTAACTGCCGACACTACCAGTGCTTCTGAATTCGTACTGTCGAAGACGGACCTGACATCCGGGCCCGGCTGGCGGACCGCGGGGCCCCGGCGGTTTGGCCGGTCGATGATGGGGATCGGTCTGCGTGTCCAATCAAAACGACGAACTCTGGCGTTGCACAGAACGACGCTGGTGGGCTCTCCCGTGAGGGCTCCCAAAGTCATGCTTTC
>JASLRF010000177.1 GCA_030744095.1 Pirellulaceae bacterium
CCTACCGGTAGTTCGCGACTACCTACCCGAGCTGTTCGACCTGTTCGACTTCCCTTCGCCCAGCTTGGTGAGTGGGCGTCGATCGGTGACGAACATTCCCTCACAAGCGCTCTACTTGCGCAATTCGACGTTTGTTGCCGAGCAGGCGAAGTACGCCGCCAAGCGACTGTTGGCCTCGAAAGAGGCGACCGACGACGCTGGGCGAGTTGACTTGGCGATGCGATGGTCGTTGGCGCGCGGCGTCTCCGACGCCGACCGGGCTTCTGCTTTGCAATTGGTTCAGCAAATACGAAACACCGGCCCAAAGAGTGCCGACCGCAACGTTGAAGCCTGGGCCGCATGGTTCCACACACTGTTTACCACAGCCGAATTCCGATTCTTGGTTGATGTCAAGTCCTAAAATGCGTATGAATTTCGAATTAACTTGACGGACGGGCTCTAGACGGCCTCTCGTTGGACAAAAGACATTTGGAGCATCCTCCATGATAGGCAACTCACCACAGCCGATTCTGTCACGCCGTCAATGGCTCAAAGTTGGAACGTGCGGGCTTGGGTCAATGACTTTGACCGGCTTGATTCCCAATCGCAGCGAAGCCGGATTGCTAGCGCCTCGGCGGCCACATTTTGCCCCTAAGGCAAAACGGGTCATCTTTATGTTCATCAACGGCGGCCCATCGCAGTTCGAGTCGTTCGACTACAAACCGGCACTTAAGGTCAGTTCTGGAAAGAAAGGATTGAAGAACGGGAAACTGTTGGGACCGCTCTGGAAATTCGCACAGCACGGCGACGGCGGGACGTGGGTTTCTGAAGTCTTTCCGCATCTGGCCAAGCAGACGGATAATCTCTGCCTGCTCAACGGAATGCAGACAACCAGTCGTGCCCACCCGATCGCGATTCCGACTTTGCATACGGGCGATTTCCAATTCGTGCGACCATCGCTTGGCTCGTGGGTACTCTACGGTTTGGGTACGGAGAATCAGGATTTGCCCGGGTTCTTTACCATCAAACCGACCCGCACTTTCGGAGGCCCGGCAAACTACGGGAGCGCGTTCTTGCCCAGCACGTTCCAGGCGACACGGCTTGGTTGGGAAGGCCAGTCTGTTAACAACGCAACGATCCGCAACCTGATTCCCTCACATGGCCGGACGCCTGATGCTGCGCGTGCCTCGCTGGAACTGGCCCAAACCATGAGCCAGGAACTTCTTAGCCAAACCAAGGACGTGAGGGGAGTGATCGATTCACTTGAATTGAGCCAGAGGATGCAACAAGCCGTTCCTGAAGTGATGGATCTGAGCCGCGAGTCGAAAGAGACTTTGGAGATGTACGGCATCGATAAAGGTCCGACCGATGATTTCGGACGTCAGTGCCTGTTGGCGCGACGACTGGCCGAGTCGGGGGTGCGGTTCGTCGAGATCAGCTCAAGCGGCTGGGACCATCACAGCAATCTCGACAAGTTCAAGACCAAGGCCGAGCAGATCGATAAACCGATTGCCGCTCTCTTGACAGATCTGAAGCGCCGCGGCCTGTTGGACGACACGCTCGTTCTCTGGACCGGCGAGTTTGGCCGCACGCCCGAGACTCAGGTTTTGGACGGCAAAGAAGCGAAGGGGCGCGACCACAACGCAGAAGGCTACACCGCGTGGCTTGCTGGCGGAGGAGTTCGCGGAGGATTGACTTACGGCGCGACGGACGAACTCGGCTATGAAGCGGTCGAGGGAAAGGTGCATCTCCACGATCTCCACGCCACGATGCTCCATCTGCTCGGGCTGGACCACAAGCGGCTCACCTATCGCTATGGCGGCCGCGATTTTCGGCTCACCAACGTCCACGGCAACGTAGTTCACGATGTCATTGGCTAGTGCCCTGTTAAGACTAAAAAAATAGGGTTGTCGAGCCTGATTGTTGTGGTTCGCTCCGCGAACCAAACGTATTGATCGCAGCGATCAACGACTATCTCGCCAGGCGACCATTCTTCTTCTACGCTAAACTCAAGCCGTGACACACCACCAGTGCTTTGTCACGCGACACGCCAGTCCAGTGCGATCATCGAATTCCTCGCAGGATCTCGCCCGTCACATTGCCGCCAATCTCGCCGATTCGGTTTCTCGGCGCGCGAATTTCTTCCAAGTCGAATTCAAACCGACGGATCGCCAGGTTGTTGCTTTCACAGAGTTCCACGATTGACTCTCTCTCATCGACGACCACAGTGATTGGCACGGAGCTGCGCGTAGGAACGTAAGGAACGGATACCGTCAGTGACTTGGCTGCCAAATCCAACGGCCACGACAGATGCGGGACCGTTACTTCACCGATTTTCTTCCTAACCCCCTCGGATCGCACGGTACCGGTACCCTCGTAAAACGTCACACGGATTTTCTTCGCTGCCTGCGAGCCAACGTTGTGGATCCTAACCTGCAGGTCGCGCGTCCAAATCGAGTATTTGATCTCCTGCGAAATGACGGCCAGGTCAGCTTGCGGTGTGGTTCCACGGCCCGGATTTTCCTGGCGAACCTCGATAACTGTCGTCGTTCGTGGCGCGAGCACGAATTCGATCCGTTTTCCACGACGGTTCAAGATGAAGGAACTCTCGGCAATGTCCTTGTCCGGATCGTCGTCGTTATCTGTATCGACGCCGGTGCGAATTCGGTACGTGCCGCCAACGTCTAGTTTCCAGGGTGTGATTGCCGTCCTGGTTTCTCGCGAGGCAAAGTTGTACATCACGATGTTCAGATATCGCTCGTCAGTCTGTTTGACGAACGCCGCGAAGTCTCTGCCGACTCCCGAGTAGGTGACGCTTGGCTTCATGTCTCGCGCGCCGGTCATGATCAAGAATGGATCGGCGATCCCGCGAAATCCGACCCGGTCGGTTGCGGAAGTCTCCGTCGTCAACACCGGCCATTTGCGTTTTGCTTCGCGTCGGACGATGTTCATTCGCTTCAAGACGTCGGTCTTGTCGACCAGAATCGGCGGTTCATCCATGTTCACGGAAGTCTGAGCTTTCTCGATACGTTGCCAGATGGAATCGAATGACAAACGCCCGCGACCGGCCCCATCGCTAAGTGATTTCCCGGCCCAAAGGTCCGTTCCCGGTCTCGGCGACAGGTTGGGATTGGCCCGAAATTCATCCACAAGTTGCTTCTGCAGGTGGAACGGTTCGAGGTACTTGTCCTCTCCGGTGATCTCATGAGCCAACAGCATCAGGTCGACGAGATAACCGTAGTACGAGCCTCTCTGCCAGTCATAGTTGACGGTGCCCGGCGGATGGGCGGCAGTGTACCAATTGGGAGAGTTGACTCCACCAAGTTCGCCTCTGGGGAAGCCGACTTCCGCCGGGAACACGCCGAGCGGTTTTTCGCGATCGGTACGCATTGCATCGTTCAGCCAGGCGTCGGCCCATTCAACGAGAAGTTTGCCAATCACTGGGTTGCGGTTGTAGCGGTATACGGAGACGGCCGGCAAGGCGGCCCGGAAGTTGATATAGGAGTCGTTGGCCTGTTTCTCGTTTCCGACGGAAATGGAGCCGAGGAAGTTGTTGCGAAAGTGCAGATCGCCACGGTCGTTGTAATCCATCCACAGGTCGCGCATCAAACGCGCGGTCTGAGTTGCCCGTTCGATCCAGATCGGGTTTTCCCAGTCGATCGTGAGCATTAACGGGAGTGTGTCGCCGGTCCATTCCGCCGAGTGCTCGGCGTCGAGCAGCCCACGATAGAAACCGGCCGATTGGTCGATGCCGCCGTACTTCCACAATCCATCGATGAGATCTGTGGCCAGCTGTATTGACGATTCCGAGGCTCCCTCGCTGATGGACCCCATGATGCCGAACAGTGCGACGAGTTCAACATCGTCGCCCCAGCCACCACCGATACTGCCGTCGGGATGCTGCTTGTTGGCCACCCACCACTCGCAAACGTCGAGCAACAGCCCCCAGGCCTCGCGCTGTGCGATCGCCCACTGCGGTGCGCCGTCGGCATCGGCACGATGGTCTCCGTGATGCCAGATGTCGTTGGGAGTCCACTCGTCGTACAGATAGAAGCGGGCAAATCGGTTTTGGGGAAACATGGCGATCAGCTTCTTCCAGACCGCTCTTGCATCACCGCTAGGGTAGACCCATCGGTGGGGGTCAAGCATCTGCAGCGCCCGTCCCTGGTATTCCAGCGCCTTGAAGTACAGCAGATCGCCCGGCTGGAATATTCGCATCATGGAGACCACTTTGCGATTCTCCTGAAAATGGCCTTCCTCACCCATCCCTCGATTCAGAAACCGGTTTCGAGCCCGCGAAAATATGTCCAGCGAGTCGCGAGCTTCGATGGCCCAAATACTCGGTTCTCGAGACTTCAGTGCATCGGTCACCGCCTGTTGTGCTTTGGAGAGCGCCTGTTGCTCAGCTTCTCCCTCGACATCCGGATGTCCCAACAAGGCAAGGTAACCGCGCAGTCGCAAGTCGACAGCGGTTGTATCGGCGTTGAGGATCGATTCGGCCTTCTGGAAATCTCCTTGGTTCAGCGCGACGACAAAGGCATCGCGATTGCTTGTGTCTTTGCCCACCGATATGAGTTTGCCATCCTTCCAACGGATCAAACTCGGCCGGTACGGGGCAACGCGGATCGCCAGGACACTGTTTCGTGCGAACGGGCCTTGGGGGTCGAATTTCAGCTGCCGGTCTGGATCCCAGGGGCCGCCAAGATACGAGTCGACTCGTTCGTTACCAGGAAACCACTGCTCGTAGCGGCGCTTGTCTTGTTTGAATCGCGTTTCGTCACCGAAGAAACGAAGCTCGATTCTACCGTCCGTTGCATCTGCGTCGAATCGCAACAACCGAAACAGACCCGTTGATTCCGGCTTTGATCGGCCGATGATCTGCTTGGCACTAAGACCCGTTGCCATCGTCTGACCATTACATTCCATCGCCAGCGATTCCAACGGCGCGTGCAGGTCGCCCACCCAAATATGTACACGGTATTTTCCCGGCTTCACATCGATTCGAAACCTCATGTCCTGTTCCGATGCGACGCCATCTCGGTTCAGCCGGTTCGCATGGCTGCTGTACAACAGATCGGGACGCATGGGATTTCCGCCATGTCGCAATTCCGACAACGGCTGGTGTCGATCGAACGACGTCTGTCCGCTGGTGATCCAGCCTAAACCCGTCTTCGATTCGTAACGGCTCTTATCGGTAACGCGAAGGGCTGACTCGGCAATTGGGCTGGTTGTCGTTCCGAGATCGAATAAGACGGGTGTCTTGACTTCCGCTCTTAAAGTCGAGGCTGCACCACACACAGATGTGATGGTGCAGGCGAAAACTAGAAACTTGTTCATTCGTATCCTCGCAAATCCAATCATGGTCACGATCCGTTAGTGCGTCTTAGCTCCACGGCCTACGACCGTGCGATCCTGAAAGGCTCCGCCGAACGTGGTCCGGTCGGGAGACCGGCCCACAACATGTTGTCGGACGGGCACTTTTGCCCGTCGCCAACGATCGGGCGGGCGGGAGTGTCCATTTTACGACCGTTTCGAGACAGTTGTTTCTTGGCTGATCCTAGTTGGACAGCGCCAGTTTCATCGTTAAGTAGTTGC